>JABDOU010000003.1 GCA_013043085.1 Acidimicrobiia bacterium | reverse complement strand
GGTTTCTTGGGGAACAGGAGGAACAGTTCTTTTGTGGAGACTCCGCTCATGTTTGCGACCCTGCGCAGCATCGGGGTCTCACCCTGCTCCTGGTAGTCCTCTCTCAGGAATTTGATGACCTGCCAGTGGCCTTCTCCCAGCTCGAGCCCGATCTGAGAGGCGAGTCCCCTGGCAACGTCCTCGTTCCATTCTTCGTATTCGGTCATGAAGCCCTCGTCGTCGACGGTGACCTCGCGGCCGCTGATAGTTGCAGTTGGCATCACATATCTCCAATTGTTTGCTTGGTTTGCGTTTATTCGACCGGGTTTTTGCCGGCCATGGACATCAGCGTGGGAACCGGCATAGGCCGGCCAGGCAGGAGGATGTTCCAGTAAATCCACTTGAACATCAGCTTGCCCCAATGATTCATTGAGGTCTCTTTCAACAGTGAGAAGGGCCCGGTGCCGGGGAGCGGGTACTTACCGGTGAGAGGCTCGACGTCGTAGTTGAAGTCGATCAGCATCCCTTTGCCATCGCCCGACTCGATGAAGCAGTTGGCGTGCCCGTCAAACGCACCGCTCATGGGCTTGCCGTCGACGTAGTCAACGAAATTGTCGGCGAAAACCTCGACCGCGAAATGGGCGACCGATCCGGCTTTGGAGGTTGGCAGCGCAGCAGCGTCACCCAAAGCGAATATGTTGTCGTACTTCGTCGAGAGAAAGTTGTGCTTGTCGACGGGCACATGACGAAACTCGTCGCCAAGGCCGGACCGTCCGATGTACTCGGAACCCATGTTCACCGGGACCGTTACCAGGAGGTCGAAATCGACCTCCCGCTCATCGTATGAGATGAGCTTGCCATCTTCGACCCGCTCCAGGTAGAAGTCGGATTCGAGGGTGATGTTGCGTTCGGCCAGCATTCCTCCTAGATGCTGGGAAGCCACTGGCTTTGTGAACGCACCGGGCAGCGGCGTCACGTACTCGATCTCAACCGAGTCACGAATTCCCTTTTCCTTGAAGAATGAGTCGGCGAGAAAGGCGAACTCGAGGGGCGCGACCGGGCACTTGATTGGCATTTCGATGATGTTGACAACCAGCTTTCCGCCTTCCCAGGTCTCGAGTTTGCGAGCGAGAGCTTCTGCACCGTAATCGTGTAGAAATCGTATATCGACGTGTACCAGGCATCACCATCCAGACCCGGGGTCTCCTCCGGTGTCGGGTGGGTGCCGGTCGCGATGATCAAGTAGTCGTAGGCCAGGGCCCTACCGTCCGTCAGCGTCACCAGGTTGTTGTCGGCTTCGACGGCGTCGATGCTTCCGATGACAACGTTGACCCCATCGGGGATGAACTTGCGCTTGGGCTTGATCAAGTCGGCCCGGGTGTACTTGCCGAAGGGCATGAACAGAAAGCCGGGCTGGTAGTAGTGGATTTCGTCCTCGTCGACAATCGTGATGTCCCAGCCATCCAACCTGGGCCGGAGCTTGTTCACGGCCATCGTGCCGGCGGTTCCGGCTCCCAGGACCAGCAGCTTCTTCACGTTCATTCTCCTTGCGTAGGGGTCGCCAGACCGGCGATCGTTTCGAGCTTGTTGACAAGCCGGCCGTGATCGTCGGCCAGCCGTGAGATCAGACCGCTCACCTGCGACAGATTGCGGAGAATCCAGTCCTGGTGAGGACGGTCGATCCAATAAACCTCATTGATATGTTCTCGCATGACCTCGGGGTCGGTTTCCGTTTGACCCGCAATCGCCAGCAGCTCCTCCCCGGTGGGTGGCCACTGGTGCGGCGCAACGCCACCGACGATGACCATGCCGGCCAGGGTCGATCCCATGCGAATGAAACTGCGGGCGCACAACAGCCCGATATGGCTTGGGACGAATCGAGGCCTGAGCTCAGCTTCCTGGCCGAGGCGGCGCCAACCCTCCGCGCAGGCGTCGGGCCGGCCGTCAAAGAGTGCGGAGAAATAGCCACACTGATTGGCAACCGAGGTGAGCGCCCGGCCTTCCATGTCGGTAACAACAGCCATGACGTCGAAGAGGTCGGCGACCAGATCGGCGATGGCCTGGGCCGTGGGAGCCGGAATCAGGCTGTCCAATGGCTTGTTGCGTGCGCTGGTGGACTTCGTGTTCCGCGTCGCGCCCAACAATGCCTGCACCTGCTCGGATGGAAAGCGCCATTGCCGCCCGACCTTGAGAGCCGTCAGTCTGCCGTCCTCGGCCATGCGATAGATGGTGGAACGGTCGATCTTGAACAGTTCCTGTACCTGCCTGGTCGTGAGCAGATCGGTCGTCATGAGCCCTGCCCCGGTTTCTCGATGTAGTGCAGCTCTTGCATACCAAGCAGCGTATGCCCACCTATGCATACTCAACTAGGGCCTTAGGTCACACTTGTGAATGTCTTCACGATCGACCGGCCAGGGTCATACACACGTCGAGGAATGACCTTCGGACGCGTGGTACAAGACGGTTTGAGGCCCCGCCCGGATTGCCAGGCGGGGCCTCTTGTCGGGTCACGACTCACCTCGGCGAATGACCCTGACGGTTGTTGTCACCAGACCAATCAGTGAGTTTGAATATTGCCTCCACCGAGAGTCCCGGATTCCTCATACCCGTCATAGACGCCGTCGTCGAGAACGATACCGAAGAAGTCATCGGTTCCTGGCTCGCCATCGTCGACGATGTATATCTCCGCTACGCCGCCATCTCCCAACTTCGCCGGTTGCGGCGCATACGTTGCGAAAAGTCCGTAGAGCACGTCTTCCTCCGCGTCTTCATCAATACATGAGTCCACGTCGAACGTGCCCTTGACGTTGACGCCCTCTGCTCGGTGGTGATACGTGAACTGTCCTCGCGCAACTCCTTCGTCACATTCGTACGTAAACGAAAACGTGGCTTTGTCGCCGTCCTGGGTCGTAATCCACCCCCCGCCTGTCACTTTGCAGCCGGTCGCAAGCAGTGAGATGGCCAGCACAACGATCAGCAAAAGAGATCGCTTCATGTAATTCCCTTCCTGTGTGCCTCGTTATGCCAGCTAAATGGGAGGCAATCTTGTCCTTGCGGACTTTCTCTCCTCGAAATCCACCTTTCGTCGGCCTCCCTGTACCCGTCTGCCCCTGAGGAAGGTGCCTCTCAACGAACATACCGATCGTGGACCGCCCCCGGACCGGAATGAAGTCCAAGGTTTTCGCGCTTTCGTTCGATTCGACAAGTGGGATCTGGTAGTAGTCACCCTCCGTGCTCGAGCACGACGTTCAGACCCCTAGAGCACCCAGCAGCCCACCGTGCCTATCGCTACGGCAGCCTCCCAATTCGATCGGTGAGGAGGGAGTAGAAGCGATTGTCGTCGATCTGGTGAATGACGAGGCAGTTTGGTTCACGGTCGGTGAGGCCCCACCAGTCGACGACGGTCATGCCCATGGTGAGCTCACTGGTGGTTTCGATTTCGACGTAGCAGGTACGACCGTCAAAGAGCTCGGGAGCCAGCAGGTAGGCGATTACGCAGGGATCGTGCAGGGGAGCTCCACCGGTTCCGTACCGCTCCATGTCATAACGCTCGAAAAACTCCAGCATCCCCGCAATCGCACGTCCCGTCCTGCTGTCGAGTTCTTTGAAGGCATCTATGCGGTCATCCGAGGTGAGCGCCTTGTGTGTTACGTCCAGCGGCAGCATCACCAGTGGGATCCCGCTCGCAAAGATGCTCGCTGCTGCCTGGGGATCAACATAGATATTGAACTCTGCCGCAGGGGTTACGTTGCCGCCTTCGAAAAAGCCTCCACCCATCAGGATCAACTGGTCGATCCGCTGAGCGATTGCAGGTTCTCTGTCAAGGGCCGTCGCGATGTTTGTCAACGGTCCCAGCGCGCAGATCGTCGTTTGATCACGACTCATGACCGTCTCGACGAGGAAGTCAACGGCGTGACCCGATGCCGCCCCGACAGTCGGGTCCGGCAGATTGGAGCCATCGATGCCGGTCTTGCCGTGAACGTATTCGGCTGTGATCAGCGGACGAACGGTCGGACGATCGCACCCGGCAAATACGGGTACATCAGAACGCTCGGCCAATTCGGTGATCATGAGCGCGTTCCTCGTTGTGAGCTCGAGGGGCACGTTTCCTGCGACCGTCGTGATTCCAAGCACATCGAGTTCTTCGGAGGCGAGCGCAAGCAACAAGGCGACGGCGTCATCCTGGCCGGGATCGGTGTCGATGATGATGGGTCGTTGCTCAGCCATCGAAGGCCTCAACATCGGCCAGGGTCGGAAGGGCGGATTGGGCTCCGACTCTGGTGACCGTCACCGCACCCGCCACCACAGCCAGCCTGGCCGCTTCGACGATTCCCATGCCTTTTCCTACTGCAGCCGCCAGCGCTCCACAGAATGCGTCGCCTGCCGCCGTTGGATCGACCGCACCGACCGCGGGGGCGGGGATATGGGTGTAGTGACCGTCGACCGCGACAAATGCCCCATCGCCGCCGAGCGTGACAACGGTGCGGGCTACTCCTACCAACCCAATTGCCCGGGCGAGGGCGTCGGGGGTGGTCGGCGTCGGAATGTCCGCCAGCACACCGAGCTCGCTGCGGTTGGGAACCAGGATGTCAACCAGGTCAAGCAGCGCGGCAGGCAGCGGCTGAGCCGGAGCCGGATTCAACATGAACGTGCCACGACAGAGTTCTGCAGCGCGCGTAACCACATCAACCGGACTCTCCAACTGGGCCATCACAACGTCGGCGCTACCGATCTCCGCCAATGGCAGATCAGTCGAAGCCAGGGTGGCGTTGGCACCGGAGTTGACGACGATCATGTTCTCGCCGATTTCGTCGACCATGATGAAAGCTGATCCCGTTGGAGCCGAAGCATCCACAACGATCGACGAGCTGTCGACGTTTTCCCGTTCGAGAACCTCGAGAAGAGCCCGGCCCGCATCGTCGTCGCCGATTCTTCCAACCATCGCAACATCTGCGCCCATGCGAGCGGCGGCCACAGCCTGGTTTGCGCCTTTACCTCCGGTGTCGCTCGTGGTCCGGGATCCCAGAACCGTCTCCCCGGGTTGGGGTAGGTGCGAGACAAACGTCGTCGTGTCGTAGTTGAGGGACCCAACAACCACGATCCGTACCATCAGCTTCCGATGTCTGCGAACAGATGAGCGAGCACCAGCTCGGGCCGCTGGTTGGCTTCGAGTGACTCGTGCGTGGCCATGACTCGTTCGGCATTCCGCATGGCCTGGACCGGCGACATCGAGGCCAGCGTTGTGGGGTCGACATCACGATTGACGACCTCCGCTCCGTACTGGGCGGCGGCGGCATCGCGAAACCAGGATGCGAGGATCTCGAGACCGTTCGCGAGCAGCGATAACAAATGCCGGCGGGCTTCCCGTTCGATCTTGTCCTTCGAGGCATCAGCCGGGCGGAGGTCTGCAACAACTTGCCTTGCTGCGCTCATCACCTCTTCCGCAAGCAAAAAGGCGGTTCCGGGCGTCGGGGCAAGTCGCTCCGGAATCGATAGCCATACGGAGCGAAACGTGACTGCGTTACCCCCCTCGGCGAGAGAAAGGGCCAGACCGGGGCGCCCGCCTGCGATTCCGGCGAGCTCCGCAGCATTCTCATGACCCCGGGCCGACAATGCGGCCAGGACCTCCGACTCCGGCACCCGGCCGAATCGAATCACGCGACTTCTGCTGGCGATCGTGGCCGGGAGATCTTCTGTCGCTTCGCTGACGAGCACAAACACCGTCGAGGGTGAGGGTTCTTCGAGCGTCTTGAGCAGGGCGTTTGCAGCCTGTTCGTTCATGAGGCCGGCGTCGGGAAAGAGAACGACCTTGCGGTGAGATTCGACCGGAGCCAGCGATGCCCTTGCAATGGTTCCGCGGGCCTGTTCGACGGTCAAAGCGGTTCGACCTTCGGCCTCAACAACGATGATGTCTGGGTGAATCGCATCAAGGACCCTCCGGGTATCAACAGGATTCTGATCGGGATTGATGATGAGATCGGCGAATCGAAGTGCCACGGTTGCTTTCCCGACACTCGCCGGACCGACCATGAGGTAGGCATGAGCAGGCCGCTCGGCCTCCCTCACGAGCATCGCAACCAGCCGCTCGTGACCAATGATGTCGTTCACGATGCGGCCTCGATCACCGCGAGGCAATCCGCCACGACGCGATCCAGATCTTGCCCGGCATCGATCCGGTGAATTCGTTCTGGCTCTGATTCGGACAGGGCACGATACGCGCCTGCCACTGCCTGCATCAAGGCCGGTCCCTCATTGCTGATACGGTCCGCACCGTCTTCTCGGGAGAGGCCGGTCTCGGGATCGACGTCCAGCCATATGACGAGTTCGGGCCATACCTTTCCGAGCCCCCAGACATTTGGCTCGCGAACAGACTCAACACCCAGGTTGCGTCCGCCGCCCTGATAGGCGAGTGACGAATACACCGTTCGATCTGAGAGCACGAAGGAGCCGTGGGCGAGAGCTGGTTCGATGACCTCGGCGGCGAGTTGTGTCCTCGCAGCAGCAAACAACAACGCCTCGGTTCTGGGCACCATGGATTCTCCCGCCTCGAGCAGAATCTGGCGAACTGCCTCGCCGATGGGCGTGCCTCCCGGCTCTCTCACCATCACCACATCGAAACCATCATGCCTGAGGGCGTCCGCAACGCGTCCGGCGACCGTGGTCTTGCCTGCCCCGTCGACGCCTTCGAAGGCTATGTAGCGCAATGGTTCTCCCTACCTGCGGACGGGCAACACAGCCGGTGCCTCAGCGACTTCTTCGACGGGCAACCTCGTCCAGCGTTGCCCGGGCTGCCGACGAGAGTCTCGCGCCCTTGATTATCTCGCGTTGTGACCACAGCGTAACCAGGCCTGTCGTCAAGACCACCGCCCCACCAAGCAGTATGACCGCGCGGATACCGTCGGACAGGAGGCCCGGCAACAATCCCCTGAGAAGCGTTTTGAGCGGCAGTGCAACGGCCATGGAAGCCAGCAGGCCCAGGCGAAGTACGGCGAGCATCGCTGCAAAGGCCCGGCCCCGATAGTCGTCATCGACCTCGGTTTGGAGATGAGTGAAGCCCATGACGTAGGCGGCCCCCGTCCCCAGTCCCACGACGAGAATCCAGGCCGCTGCACCGAAGACCGTTGTGATCGCCGATGCCGCCATCAAAGAGCCCCCGATCAACAGCAAACTCAAGGAGAACAAGATCGACGGCCGGACCGTGCGGGATCCGAGAACACCAATCACTCCCATACCAAGGGCAGCACCCGTTCCCAGTGCGAAGAGGATGATGTAAAAGCCTCGTTCGTCCGCGTTCAGAACATCTCTCGCAAACGGGTTCCCGAGCACGATGAGAACTCCACCACCGAGCAGCGCCAGGCCCATGCCGAATACGACGGGCCGTATCCCCCGATCGGCGGCCACGAACTTGATGCCATCGACGAGATCCGTCAAGGCGGTGGTTTTCTGCTCGCGTTTCTGTGTGTCGTGGCGGGACGTCGGTACCTTCAGGCCGACGAGCAACAGAGCAGACAGCGCGAACGTGAACGCGTCGAAAATGAAGGCGCCGATCTCGGCAGTCGTCACGGCGAGCGAGTTGTCGATTCTGGGGAGATAGCCCATTGCCCAGATGATCCCGGCCCCGATGGGGAACGTTCCGTACGCCGCTGTGAGAGAAAGGCTGTTGGCGGTCGGCAGGCTCTCCTCGTCGACCAGGTTGGGAACGGTGGCCTCTTTGGCGGGCTGAAACAACAGCGAAAACAT
>JABDOU010000412.1 GCA_013043085.1 Acidimicrobiia bacterium | reverse complement strand
GAAATCTCATGGCGCTATCAGCGCTACATCAAGGATTACCTGCGAGTGGTGGCCTCGATCGATGACAACGTCGGCCGGATGATCGACTACCTGCAGGCCAACGATCTATGGGAGAACACGGTCGTTGTCTACACATCGGATCAGGGCTTCTTCCTCGGCGACCACGGATGGTTCGACAAGCGATTCATGTACGAGGAGTCCTTGTCCATGCCGCTACTCGTCAGCTATCCAGCCGAGATTCCGGCCGGTTCCACCAATCGCGAGATCGTTGTAAACGTCGACTTTGCCCCGACATTTCTCGACCTGGCACGCATCCCGATCCCAGCCGACATACAGGGCACCAGTATTCGCCCACTGTTCACAGGGCCTCCGCCGTCGGATTGGCAAACTTCTATGTACTACCGATACTGGATGCACCGCGACCGCGACCACAACGTATGGGCCCACTACGGCGTTCGCACCCACACCCACAAGCTCATTTACTTCTACAACGATCCTCTGCATGCCCCGGGCGCCAACAAGCCATCAGACCCCCCGGCCTACGAGCTCTACGACCTGCGCGTCGATCCGTATGAGCTGAGCAACGTCTTCGATGACCCGGCCTATCGAACCGTCGCCAATGATCTCATCGTGGAATTGGCCGAACTCCAGGCAACTGTGGGGGATGAGCCCTGACACCATCACAAACCAGCGCTGGCGCTAATACAGGACGCGTAAACCGCAATACGCCGGGCCAACGGGTTCCTTCTGTTGGTATGGTCCGAGGATGGCCAGCGAAACGACCAGGAGACTCCTGACGGCATCGGGGATATTTGCTCTGGTGGGCGCCTTCATGTGGGGGTACAAGAGCATTGCAATCCTGGTTGACGGTAATCAACCGGACTATTGGTTTGAATTGGCTCACGTCTGGTTCGGCGTTTCGATTCTTCTCCTCGCAAGTGCGCTGAGGCACCAGGTGAAGAGATCCGCTCTGGTCATGATCCTGGGGGCGGTGTCGGCTGTGGCCGGAAGCACGGCCTCCCTGGTCTATTGGCTTGATGGCGACGATGAGGGTTTGTTCGGCCCGGCCACGTTCACGATGATGCTCTCAACCGTCGTCCTTCTGTTTCTGGTGGGGGGCGAAGTCCAGGAGAAGCATCTGCTCGGCAAATATGACTTCGGTCCGCGGCTTCTCGCCTGGGCATATGTCGCCGCAATACCCCTCGGTGCTGTCCTCTCCGGCTTGTTCGGTGAGCGCTACCTCGAGCTTGGACTTCTCGCCGTCGTGGCTGGATGGGTGCTAGTTGCTTTGGGCGCCTTGCACGTTCCAAGCGGCAATCACGACGTCGTTTTCTAACGCTGGAACCGGCCTCCCTGTGTGATTTCGCGCCTCAATGGCTGTTGAATCAGATCTTTGCGCCGGCCGGCGGATTATGAGCGAACTGGCCATGCTGCAGGCTGGTCACATAGCCTGCCCGCCAATCGCGATCTAGTACCAAATCACCGCCTCGCCTGGAGCCGGATCGGCGGGAAGGCATTCAGCCTTTCCGGTAGCGATGCGGTGGGCTGTCCAAGCTGCAATGGCCGCATCGAGGATGTCGTCCGCTGGAGCTCGACCCACGTCACCCGGATCGTCGGGAAGGAAGATGCCGGCGCCTTCGAGCAGTCGGCGACGATGGGCCTGTCCTCTCCACGACTTCTTGTTGGCCTCGAGCGGTTGTTCACTCAATGCTCGGAATGAAACCTCGGGATGTACCTCGCGAAATCGGCTATCGCCGAGTAGGGCGACTGCATCGATCTTCGGTTTGAGGCCATATGCCTGCTTCGAGATACCCCGGCCATGTTGTTCTTTAGATAGAGCGTTGGCGGTTGTGTAGTCGAGTTGCGCCATGACATCAGGCGGTGGCGCCGAGAAGACACTCGAGGACAAAGGACGTATGAACGTTCTAGCGAGAGCATCACACGCGCGGACACCGCTCTGTGGAAGGCCGATCGGGATGTCGATGCCGATGATGACGAGCTCAGCGAAATCGTGGGTAAACCGGGCAAGATCGCGAACGACCACGGCTTCAGAGAAGGCGCCATCCACCAGCAGGATCGCGATCCAGTTTGCTTTCCACCCGTCAACTCCCGCGACGGAGATGCTTTTGGAGGGACTCACATGGCCACGTTAATTGTATTTGTTAATCGAACATATGTTCGATTAACGTGTGGTCATGTCCCCTCCCTATGCCGAGCTGCATTGCCATTCCAATTTCAGTTTTCGAGATGGCGCATCGTGGGCGGAGGATCTGGTGGATCGTGCGGTGGCCCTCGAATACGAGGCACTGGCGATTACCGACCACCATGGGTTTTATGGCGCAGCCCGGATGCACATGGCTGCTCAGGAGTCGGGCCTGCCGATCATATATGGAACCGAGATCACGCTCCCCCGGCCTGGCGAGGTGTTCGAAAAGAAACCGCGGCCACCACGCAGCGAACACAAGCGTGGACGTATTCGGCGGAGCTACCGCGACAAACCAGAGGGCCCCGCCCCCGGCCACCACCTCGTGTTGCTGGCATCGGATCCGAATAGTTACGGCGCCCTGGCAAAACTGGTGACTGCTGCCCAGATGCGAGGCCAAAAGGAATGGCCGATCTATGACTGGGATGATCTACACATTGCTGCCAAGAATCCCGGCATCGTGGCCCTAACGGGATGTTGGCAGGGGGCGGTGCCTGCTGCCGCCCAGCAAGGTGACATGGTTCGCGCCAGGCGCGAGGCCGGCCAGCTTCACGACGTATTCGGCGACCGGCTGTTCATCGAACTCTGGCATCACCGGATGCCAGGAGACGACGAACGCAATGAAGCACTCTTCGGACTGGCGGCCCAACTGGGTCTCGGCACCGTCGCAACCAACAATGTTCACTACCACGACCGTCGCGAGGCAGACCTCTCCGAAGTTCTTGCCGCCATCGGCGGACGCCGAAACCTCGACATCGCAGACGGTTTTCGTCCGGCAACCGACGAGCGTTATCTCAAGTCACCAGAGGAAATGGCCAAGCGATTCGCCCCCTATCCGGGGGCGGTAGAGACCGCCGCCGAACTGGGGGCTGCCATGGCCTTTGACCTCAAACTCGTCGCACCGCGACTGCCGGACTTTCCCATGCCGGGGCATTTCCAGAATGAAATGGCGTTTCTCAGGCACCTCACGTACGAAGGCGCCAAGAACGTGTATGGCGATGGTGCAGGAGGAATCGAGCAGGCCGCCAAAGCCCGGCTCGACCACGAGCTGGCGATCATCGAGGAGCTCGGCTTTCCGGGCTACTTCCTGGTGGTATGGGATCTGGTGCAATTCGCAAGGGGAAAGGACATCTATTGCCAGATCCGGGGCTCCGGTGCCGATTCAGCCGTCTGCCGCTGCATCGGGCTCACGAGGGTCGATCCGATTCGCCTGGGTCTGCCGTTTGAGCGATTCTTGTCAGAGGAGCGAGGCAAACCGCCTGACATCGACGTCGACTTCGAAGCCGAGCGCCGCGAAGAGGTCATCCAGTACTGCTATCAACGCTACGGGCGGGAGCGGGCGGCGATGGTGGCCAACGTCATCACCTACCGGGCGCGGTCGGTGCTCCAGGATGTCGGCAAGTCTTTCGGATTGACTCAGGCCCAGGTCAATGCCATGACCAAGTACCTCGACACCCACAACCCTGCCGTCATTGCCGACCAGGCTCCTCTACCAGAAGGTTTGACAGCCGATCTCATCTACGACACCTGCATGCGTCTCGACGGTTTTCCCCGCCACCTCGGGATCCACTCGGGAGGGATGGTGATTGCCGACCGCCCGCTCCACGAGGTCGTGCCCATTGAATGGGGACGCATGGAAGACCGCACAGTGTTGCAGTGGGACAAGGACGATTGCGCCGCCATGGGGATCGTCAAGTTCGATTTGCTGGCACTGGGCATGCTCAACGCCCTCCATCTTGCCGTCGACATGATCTCAGATAACCACGGTGTCACCCTCGATCTGGCCACCATTCCACAAGAGCCCGTGATCTACGAGATGCTCACCAAGGCAGATACGGTTGGTCTCTTCCAGGTCGAATCACGAGCCCAGATGGCGACCCTGCCGCGCATGAAACCAAAGACGTTTTACGATCTGGCGGTCGAGGTGGCCCTCATCCGCCCCGGCCCGATTCAGGGGGAATCGGTGCATCCCTACCTGCGAAGACGTAACGGCGAAGAACCCATCCGGTATCCACACCCGTTGACCGAACCGATTCTGAAAAAGACTCTTGGGGTGCCGATCTTCCAGGAACAGCTGATGGAACTCGCCCGGGTCACAGCCGGATTCAGCGGCGGCCAGACCGACCGGCTCAGGTCAGCAATGAGCAACAAGCGCAGCGAAGAGGCGATGGCCAGGCTGCAGGACGAGCTGTTTGCCGGGATGGAACGCAACGGGGTCGTCGGCGAGGCCGCCGAGGAGATCTGGCAGAAATTGCAGGGGTTCTCATCGTTCGGTTTCCCCGAGAGCCACTCGGTCTCCTTCGCCTACATCGTCTATGCCTCGGCCTGGCTGCGGTTTCATTGGCCAAGCGAATTTCTCGCCGGCCTGCTCAATGCCCAACCCATGGGTTTCTACAGCCCAAACTCGCTTGTGCTCGACGCCCAACGCCACGGCGTGATTGTGCTGGCACCCGACATCAACGTCTCGGCATACGACTGCACGCTCGAGTACTTCGAGACAGACCCCGACGACATCGTCAGTTATTACGACATGCAATGGCGTCGGGGACGGGGCCCGGTTGGTGATCCGCTTCGTCCGCCGGTGGCGGTGCGGCTGGGTCTGCGCTACGTACGGAACCTGGGTGATGCCGAAGTCGGACGCATCGAAGTGGCCCGTGACATCGCAGGGCCCTTCGAAACGTTGGAGGAGCTGGGACAGCGAGTCGGCTTGTCGGAACCCGCCCTCGAGACCCTTTCGGCCTCCGGTGCCCTACTCCCTCTTGGAGTTGGTCGCCGGGAAGGCCTGTGGGCAGCTGGGTCGATTGCCGAGTTGGGACC
>JABDOU010000148.1 GCA_013043085.1 Acidimicrobiia bacterium | reverse complement strand
GCCGCTGGCGGCCGTCAGAGATCTCTACCAATCCGCGATCGACCTGTTGATCCGAGACCGTGCGCGCCCGGACTCCGTACCAGACCGCAACCAATGCCATAGCAGCGGCAGCAATATCGAAAGGTATGACCAGGCGCCACAGCTCGGTCGCCCGGACGATCCATTCGCCTTCCGGACCAAATCCCACAGCGGACAAATAGCGATACATCGACCATGTACATATCGCGGCAACTGCGATCCCGGTTGGAAGCCACACACGTTTGTCCGTGCGCATCGCAAGTCCGACCATCACTCCCGCTACCACCCAGGCAATATCGGCTGTGGAGATCAACTGAAGGAATTGGGTTGAAGGGTGCCATCTGAGTGCGGCCGAGGACGCGAGCGTCACAAGCATCGTCCCGAACGTAGACAGCCCGATCATTCCAACGGCGGTGCTCAGTCGTCTGGCGGACGCCGACAGCGTGGGGAACCAGAGACGGTCAGATGACGCAACGCCGCTCACCAGGCGGGCACTCAGCGCAACTCCCCACAAAGCGATGAGACCGAGCTGCACCACGACTGCGGCGGACGAGGCCTGCACCGGGGCGAACCCGAAACCGAGAACTGTTGCGATGATCAGCGCGGGCACTACCCAGCGCACGAAGGTTACCAAGGCACGCTCAACCGGGGTCATCCTGCGAGCATACGCGGTAGTCTGCCGCCCTCATGGATGACACACTCCGGATTGCCGTCGAGAAGGGCATGTCGCGTACCCGGGAATTACTCGAGCGTCACGTTCGGATTCCATCGATTTCGGCGGACCCCATGCACGACGACGATGTCGAAGAATCGGCCATGTTCACGCGGAATCAATTGTCGGAAGTTGGATTTCCGACCACCGACATCCTGCGCCTGGAAGGTGCCCACCCGGCAGTGTTCGGTTCGTGGGAGGCTCATGCCGGAGCTCCGACCGTGCTGCTGTATGCGCACCACGATGTCCAGCCGATCGGACCTGCAGATGCATGGACATCTGATCCCTTCGAACCCACCGAACGATCCGGCCGGCTCTACGGTCGCGGTTCCGCCGACGACAAGGCGGGGTTGGCCATGCACCTCGGAGCGATGTCAGCTTTGGCCGATCACCTGCCCGTAGGGGTAAAGGTGCTGGTTGAGGGCGAGGAAGAAATCGGCTCGATCCACCTCACCGAGTTTCTGGACCGGCACATCGAAGAACTCCGTGCGGACGTGATCATCATCGGGGACTCAGGAAACTGGAGAGAGGGAGAACCCGCGTTGACTACCTCGCTTCGCGGCCTGGTCGATTGCACGGTGACCATCCGTGTCCTCGAGGCCGAAGTGCACAGCGGCATGTTCGGAGGCGCCGTGCCGGACGCCCTCACGGTCTTGAGTCGTCTCATTGCCACGTTTCACAACCCGGACGGATCGGTGGCGGTGGAGGGACTCATAGAGAGTCAGGCGGAAGATCTCGACCTCACAGAAAGCGAGCTACGCGTCCAGGCCGGGATGATCGCCGGCGTCGACTTCATCGGGAAGGGCTCCCTGACAAGCCGGCTGTGGAGGCAGCCTGCGATTGCGGTGCTGGCCATCAATGCTCCTCGGCTCGATACGGCCGTCAACGCACTCGTCGCATCTGCTTCCGCCAAGATCTCGTTGCGAATAGCACCGGGACAAGATCCAGACGTGGCGCTCGACATCCTCGAAAGCCACATCCGAAACAACACACCGTGGGGGGCGGACGTCGCGATCACGAGAGGATCGGTCGGTAAGCCGTTCGAGCTCACCACGTCAGGAGCGGCGGCGACCGCCATGGCTGCGGCGATGCAAGATTCATTCGGCACTCCGGCTGTGCACATGGGTGCCGGTGGCTCAATTCCGTTCGTTGCTGCATTTGCCTCTCGATATCCGGAAGCCGAAATACTGCTGACCGGCGTGGCGGACCCGACATCGTCGATCCATGGGCCGAACGAGTCGGTCAGCCTCGGCGATCTTCACAAATCCGTTTTGACAGAGGCGCAAGCTCTCAAGTCGCTCGGACGTGCACACGAAGAAAGGAACTAGTCCCTTGGGAACCGGCGGCGATGTGTCTCGATCAATCCGGTGGGTGGTCGATGCATCTGTCATGGAAAGCTGCACCGACTGCAAACTCATGGCTCCGACCATCCCCTGCCAATTCCACGAATTGGCGATGCGAGGAGATTGGTTCGGTGAGCTGGAAGCAAGACTCGAAGCCGTTCTCGGCCCGGACATGCTCGATGATGTTTTTGATGTCCTTGCCGGAATGCAGACCGATCCGCCCGATACGTGGACGCTGATGTGCTGCCGCCACGACCTCCCCATCGGAAGCTGCGTGATACCGACGTGCGCCGATCTCCCCTCGTTCGGTGAAACACCCTGGAAAATAGCCGACCGGGCCATCTCCCTGGGGATCAGCCTCAACTGACACCGATCGAGACGGCTTCGTCGGCGAGGTCGAACCTCGGGGCCTCGTCCTGGTAGCACCTCAGCAGCCGGTCGAACGATGTCGCCCCGGCGAACTCACACGGCCAACGGCTCGCTGAAGCGCGACCTCAGGTGGCCAGCGACTGCTGGGCGAGGACCATGGCACCGAAGAGGCCGGCGTCCTGACCTAATTCGGGCGCCACGAGATAATCCTCCAGATCTGAGTCGACGAGTTCGGACGGCCCGTACCCGGCGAGCTCAACGCCGAGCTTCGTCCGAACCAGCTGGAGAAGTCCCTGCTGGCGCATGACGCCTCCTCCAATGATGATCCGTTCAGGTGCGGTTATGTAGGTGATCGAGCGGAGCGCCTGAGCCAGATACCGAGCCTCCAAATCCCAAACCTCCCACCGGTCGAGCAGGTCTACAACCGGGTGGTTCCACCGGGCACGAAGAGCGGGGCCCGACGCCATCCCTTCGATACACGAGCCGTGAAACGGGCATATCCCCTCGAAAGAATCGTCCTGCTCTTGCGCCACCACCACGTGCCCCATCTCGGGGTGGCCTAATCCGTGATGTGTCCGACCGCCGGCGAACAGCCCACCGCCGATACCGGTTCCGACCGTTAGGTAGACGAACGACTCGAGTCCCCTCGCAGCGCCCCACGTTCGCTCGCCGAGGGCCGCACCGCCAACATCGGTGTCGATCGCAACCTTCACGTCGAAGCTGCCACGCACCATCTCCAGCAACGGCGTGTCACTCCAGCCCGGTTTGGGCGTCGTCGTGATCGATCCGTACGAGGGAGAGTGAGGATTCAGGTCGAGAGGGCCGAACGAGGCAAGACCGATTGCCTCGACGCGATGCTTGCTCTCGCGCAGAAACTCGATCGACGCAGCGACCGTTTCGGCTGGGGTGGTCGTGGGAATGGTCGCGTCAGCCAGGAGGTGGTGCGACCTGCCGATGGCTACCCGGAACTTGGTACCTCCCGCCTCGATGGCACCCACCACCGGGGGCTCGGTGCTCATGCGCCGTTGGTGGAGCCGGCAGCTGCCTGCCGGTCGGCGAGCGCCTCTTGGATGAGTGCCCGCAGGGTGGGATCTGCAACCTCGTCGAGTGTGCGTACCTTGACGTGCCGCATGTTGGCGCCGGTGCCCTCGAGGCGAGAATCGGGGTCATCGAGATTGGCGCCCCAAAAAAAGCCAAGGTTGACCCAATTGTCGTATGGAAGAACGTAGGAATGGGCCTCGCTCATCTTCTTTGGCCCGACCCCAAAGGTTGCGGCCCGATCCCCAAGCCGAACAACCTCAACGGCTTCGGGATGCACATCGAGGATCAATTCCCGCAACGCAGTAGCAACCGGCCGCATCTCGAGATTCGTATCGGCCAGAAGCTCCGCGAATGTCCCGTACCTCGTCTCCGTCATGGCGAAATGCTAAAGGAAAACCGTGGACCCCGTCGCCAGGCCGACCAGCGAACAGGCGAACGTAGATGCCGGACGTGAGTGGTTCACGGGTTCTCCCGGGAACCTGGAATGCGGTTTGACACGTCTTCTAGGGTGGTGGGTAGGCAACTGACGACTTCGCACCATGACTCGCATCAGGGCAAGCGAATGCGCCGGCGATTACACGGAGACCACGGGATACGGGAGACCTGATTTGGATTTTGTCTGGTCAGACGACCTGGCCAAAGAACTCGAGCAACACGACGGCATTGAAGCCGGCGCGCTCGACCATTGGATCCTCAGCCCGGTTGGCTACCGACTCCCCGACGACACAACTGTGCTGAACTTCGCTCGCGAGCTCCTCGAATATGAGCGCTGGCTTGCCTCCTCCCAGGCGATGTAGGTCCGGGATATAGCCCAAGAAAGTTATACGCCCAAGAGCTGATCAGGGGCTGCCGTAGAGGGCTTGAAGCCGATCGACTTCGGGAACGCCTGCCGGAAACGTCACGACCACCGGGACAACTCCCCGCTCCCGTGAACCGAGCGCAACGGCGGCGGCTTCGGAAAGATCTATACACCGGTCCGGATGCGGCAGCCACGTGTCGTGAACGAGGTGATACGGTCCTCGATCGTTGATCTTTACACGAACTACGGCTCCGGTGTCGGGGCGAACTACATCCACCCAGGTGTGCATTGGGACGAAGTGGCTGGCCGCCGTCATGCGTGACGTGTCAAAGAGTTCTCCAGAAGCCGTTGGCCGACCGGCAAAGAAGTCGCCGTACCAGGACGCCTCACAGGAGACTGATTGAGCCGTATCGCTGACGAATGGCAATGGCACCATCAGGACGTCACCCGGTTGGATAGCGGTGGCATCGGCGATCTGATTGGCTTCTACAATCGCCCCGACGGTGGACAGATGCTCCGCCGCGATCTCCGAAATCGTTTGACCCGCCGAAACTGTGATCTGGCGCTCCCCTGACCAACCAATCAGCAGCCGCAGGCCCGGGAGTAGATGGTGGGGATCCGATATCCCATTCCGACGGACGAGTTCTTCGGTCGACATGCCGTACACACGCGCGATCGTGCTGAGGTACTCGCCGGCAGCCACCACATGGAATGCGGGCCTTTCGGCGGGACGCTCGACCGGAATCTCGGAACCCGTTCCTGCGACCGTCGAGGCGCCAGGTGGGACCGCAGCCGTCGGAATGAAAAGCGTTTGGCCGACCACTAGCCGGTCGGGATTGGTCAATCCGTTCACGTCGACCAGGGCAGCAATCGAGACTCCATAGTCACGGGCGATGGTGCTCAGATAATCTCCCTCGGCTACAACGTGCCCTGCTGCACCCGCCTGGTTGTCGATCCCAACTGGTGGACCATCGAATCGGATGATCTGGCCGACCGACAGATAATGGGCATCGTCGATTCCGTTATGGAGGGCGAGCTCGTTCAGATCGAGGTTTGCATCACGAGCGATTTCAGACAGCGTGTCGCCCGGCTGCACCTCATACGCCGCTGACCCGAGAACCAGCAGCGCGAACACCGCAGTCACGGTCGACACCGCACGCGTCGAACGCGCAGCCAGGCGTGGTAGTTCATCGAACATGTCAATCAATGTCGGCCGACCACGGCGGTCGATTCATCGATTTCGCGTGCTACGCGGCTCCCACACTCCATTGGTTTAGCTGGATCACTACGTCGTCGTACCAACCGAGCATCATCGCCACACCGATGAAGACCACCAGCCCCATGGCGGCACTCGCCAAAGGTCGTTCTACGCGTACCAGTGATGGGAATACGACAGGCAGGAGACCAATCACCAGCAGCGGAATCGACAAGCCCAGGACGAACAGGCCTATCGGTATCAGCTGACTGCCGGGCGATTCGGGAGCGGCATTGAGAACCGTTCCGAGCTCTTTGCCAACGCACGGCGCCCAGAGCCACGTCGCCAATCCGCCGGCAACCACACCAGACGCAAATCCGGAAAACTCACCTCGCAGTTGCCATGCCCCCCAGCCTGCGGCAACAAAGAAGAAGCCAATCGCCACGGCGGTCGGCCCCTCCGGTAGTCGCGGCAGCCAATCGGCCGCCTTCATCCACCCGACCAACCACGTCGCCGCAAGCACTCCTCCGAGCACCAGGGTTCGGCGCGTGCGAGCTGCGAGAAAAACGAGCATCCCGGGGACAATCAACGAGAGCGAACAGGGTTGTGAAAGGTCACGAATCCCTTCGAGCAAGGGACCCAAACTTGCCTCAGCCGTTCGCTTCGGCGAGCAGGTATGCAACCGTGGCCTCGAGCTCGTCGTAGGCCCCTTCACCGATCCGGTCAAACCGGATATTGCCATCTGCATCGATCACATACGTGCGTGGCCAGAACCGCCGCGGGCTCTGCCAAGACCGGAAGTTGACCTTGTCCGTATCGAGAGCTATCGGCCAGGTCACGCCAAGATCAACCGCAGCCGACGCGATATTCGCCGGATCAGCCTCGTAGGCGAACTCAGGAGCGTGCACGCCGATGATCTCCAAACCGTCATCGCGATAGGTCGCGTAGATGTCCTGCAGATAGGGGATCGTGTTCTTGCAGTTGTAGCAGCCAAACGTCCAGAACTGAACGATCTTGACCGGCGCATCGAAGTCGGAAAACGACGCTGCATCAGTCTGCAGCCACCCATCGAGGTCGACCAGATCCGGTGCCGCTCGCAAGACCGGCGGAGCCTCGACCTGGAGCGAGTCGATACCAGCTCCGGATTCGGCGTCCGAAGCGATTGTGGCATCAGCACCTCGATCAACCACGCCATCGGTAACTTCCGTCACCGGGTTTTGATCCGACGTGAGATCGTCAGAGGCGGTGGGCCCGAAGACGGCATACGCAGAGACGACCAGCATGCTGAGAAGCGCACCGGCTGCCAGAAATCTCATATCGTCCTCTCTCCCGCAGGCTTCTCACGGCAAGCACTTACCGCGCAGAGGCTCACCGTCCAATCCGCGATGAGACTCGGATGAGCGTTTCCGCGCCCGCCCAGGTGGGCGAACAGCACATGCCGCTATATACGAAACGGTCCAAAGCTCAAAAGCGTTCCCGACGCCATAGGCTTCACCAACGGCCGTGTCAGGGGACGGGCCTATATTGTGCCACGCTGGCTACAGGAAAGGGCCGATATGGCTGCCAAGAAACCACCTGCCAATCGCAGGGTCGCAATCGTCGGGGGCTTACGAACCCCGTTCGTCAAGGCCGGTACCGACCTCAAGAATGTGCCTGTCCTCGACCTCTCGGCCACACTCGTCAGCGAGATGATCGAGCGCAACCACCTCGATCCGGCCGTCGTCGATCAGGTGGTATATGGCACCGTCATACCGGATTTGCGAGGTCCGAATATCGCCCGCGAACTGGTACTGCGAACGAGGCTCAGGGACGCAACAGACGCCTATTCCGTCACGCGCGCATGCGCGACTTCAACACAGGCACTGGTCAACGCTGCCCAGTCGATCTTGTCAGGGGATGCCGATGTTGTTATCGCAGGGGGCGCCGAATCGATGTCACAACCCCCGGTCACCGTGAGCGATCAGATGGCGTCGGCCCTGACAGCGGCCGCAGCCGCCCGCGACCCGGGATCGAAGGCAAAAGCCCTTACCGCGCTCCGCCCCAAAGACCTGTTGCCCTCAACGCCGGCCCTCGAAGAGCGATCGACTGGCCTCACGATGGGTCAATCGGCTGAGAAGATGGCAAGGGAAAACGGTATCGGCAGGGACGAGCAGGATGCATATGCATTGTCCTCGCATCAGAAGGCCGTAGAAGGTTGGGAAAAGGGAATCTATGAGCAGGAGGTGATGCCATTCCCGGTTCCACCTGGCTACACAGCCGTGATCGAGAAGGACGGAATCCCAAGAGCAGATACCAGCCTCGAGAAGCTGGCATCACTCAAGCCAGTTTTTGACCGGGCGTACGGCACAGTCACCGCAGGCAATAGCTCGCCTCTCACGGACGGCGCAGCCGCACTGATCTTGATGCGGGCGTCAACGGCCAAAGACCTTGGCTACGAGCCACTCGCCTATATCAAAACCTGGGCTTTTGCGGCACTCGACCCCGGATGGCAGCTACTCATGGGACCCTCGTTCGCGACCCCGAAGGCCCTCGACAAAGCGGGCATGACAATGGGCGATATTGACATTGTGGACATGCACGAGGCATTCTCGGCACAGGTTCTCTCCAACCTTCAGGCATTTGCGTCAGCCGATTGGGCAAAGAAACACCTCGGCCGCGACAAGGCGATCGGCGAGATCGACCCCGAATCGATGAATCCGTATGGCGGCAGCATTTCCCTCGGACATCCCTTCGGGGCCACCGGAGCCCGTCAGATACTGACCATGTCTCACGAACTCGTGCGAAGAGACAAAGGCACTGCGCTCATCACTCAATGCGCGGCAGGCGGCCTCGGTGCCACCGTCATCCTGGAGCGCTGATGGAACTGACCCACTTCACATACGATATCAATGCCGGTGTCGCCACCGTGGTCATCGATCGGGCCGACCAACCGATGAATACCATGGGACCTGACCTCATGCAGGATCTGATCGCCATCCTCGATGATCTCGAGACGAATGATGAGATCCGGGCCGTCGTCATCGGTTCCGCCAAGCCGACCGGGTTTATGGCGGGAGCCGACATCAAATGGCTTGAAACCATTGACTCGGTCGAGAGCGCCGAAGCCGCAGCCACCAGTGGCCATACGTTGTTCAACCGGTTGGAGAATCTGCACAAGCGGCGCAACAAACCGGTCGTCGCGGCAATTCACGGACCTGCCCTCGGGGGCGGATGCGAACTTGCTTTGGCATGCTCCTATCGAATCATCACAGACGATCCGATCACTGAGCTCGGGCAACCCGAGATAAAGCTCGGATTGATACCTGGCGCGGGCGGCACCCAGCGCCTGCCACGGCTCGTGGGATTGTCAACCGGACTCGACCTGATTCTCACGGGTCGGTCGGTACGGGGACGCAAGGCCAAAGCGATCGGCCTGGCGGACGAGGTGGTGCCGAAAGAGGTGCTGGTAGCAACGGCGCACAAACGTGCGCTCGAATTGACTGCCGCCGAGGAGCCAAAAACAGGACTCGAAAGATTACGCGCCTTTGCAGACGCCGATCATCTGAAACAGCTGGCGCTCGAAGACAATCCCCTCGGTCGGAAACTGATCTGGAACAAGGCTGAAGAAGCGATGCTCGAGGAGACCGGTGGCAACTATCCCGCCGCAATCGCAGCGCTCGAGGTCATCAAGACGGGATTCGAGCAGGGCATCGAAGCTGGAAATCGGGCCGAGATCAAGGCCTTCGGCCAACTGGTCGTCTCGCCAGAAGCCAAAGCTTTGATTTCCTTGTTCTTGGGTACATCTGCGCTCAAGAAAGATCTCGGCGTAAAGGGCAAGAACGTTGAGCCGCGGTCAATCACCAAAATCGGGATGGTCGGTGGCGGGCTCATGGGCGGCGGTATAGCGGCGGTCACCGCCGTGAAAGCCGGTATACCTGTCCGCTTCAAGGAGATAGACACAGCAGCCGTCGGCCGGGCGATGGGATACGTCAACCGATACGTGGAAGGACAACGTAGCCGGAGACGACTCAGCGAGAGCGAGGCCTCAGCCACGATGCAACGGGTGACCGGATCTGCGCAGTGGGATGGTTTCGACAATGTGGACCTGGTCATTGAAGCCGTTCCCGAGGATCTCGAACTCAAACAATCGGTACTGAAGACGATCGAAGAGATCACAAGCAAAGACACGGTCTTTGCCAGCAACACGTCTTCGATTCCCATCGCAGCCATTGCTGAGGTCGGCAAACGTCCGGAGAATGTCATCGGAATGCATTACTTCTCTCCCGTGGAGAAGATGCCGCTTCTCGAGGTGATCGTCACCGAAAAAACCGCAGATTGGGTCACTGCCACCTGCGTGCGATTTGGCCAGAAACAGGGGAAAACGGTGATCGTCGTCAATGACGGAACCGGGTTTTACACGAGCCGGATCATTGCACCGTACACAACCGAGGCCATGTGGATGCTTGACGAAGGGGTTGCCATCGATGCAATTGACAATGCGATGACGGATTGGGGATTTCCCGTCGGGCCGGTGTTGCTGAGCGATGAAGTCGGCATAGATGTAGGGGCCAAGATCGCTCCGATCATGGTTGCCGCCTTCGGCGAGCGCATGGCGGCCCCGCCCGCTCTCGAGGCTGTCGCGAAGGACGACCGTCTCGGTCGTAAGAATGGCAGAGGTTTCTACATGTACGACAAGGGCAAGCGCAAGGGTCCCGACGAATCCATCTACCAGCTGATCGGCTCCAACACTCGCCGAGTCATTCCCAAGGACGTCATCCAACGACGGTGTTCCCTGGTGATGATCAACGAAGCCGTTCGGTGCCTCGAAGAAGGAGTGCTGCGATCAGCCCGTGATGGCGATATCGGCGCTGTGTTCGGATTGGGCTACCCACCCTTCCGAGGAGGTCCGTTCCATACCATCGATCGTCTCGGAGCAGCCACAGTCGTTGCCCAGCTTGAACGGCTCGAAGAAAAGCACGGTGAACGATTCAAGCCGGCCAAGCTGCTCAAGAAGCACGCAAAGTCGGGAAAACCGTTTAGCGAGTAGCTCGCACCAGAAACGTACCCGATCGGTCTGCGGCAATGCGATCGACCGGGATACGGCATACCCCGACATCCCGGTCAGCTCCAGAACGCCGAGCCCGACTCCGGTGTGATGTGAACCCAGGTGCGGCCAGGACGCATCGGCAATTCCTGACCGGACCAGTCGAGCAGCGTCAAATGCTCGGCCGTCGTCTCCCGAACCCAGGTCCCGGGATAAGCCCGGCCATCGCGAATCACGACAGCTTGTCCGCTTCCGGCCACTATGTAGTCGGGTACGACGGAACCCACCGAGTCGCGCCGACCTGTGTCGATTTGTTCGACGTACACAACAACGATGGTGTCGGCCGTGATACGCACACCTGCGACGTCATTGAGGGCCCGTCCGCCCTGGGACCGTAAATAGGTGCCTGAATCCGGGTCGTAAGTCCATACACCGATGTTGGCAATCGACTGATTGACCGTCACCTGAGAGGCGGGCTGACCGCCGGTTGGTCGGGCCGTATCAAAAGTCCAAACAGGGGCCGGCGTCCCGCTCCAGCCGAGGTCCGGTAACCGGGAAACGTCGTACATCAGGTCGTAGACCTTGGGACGCCAGCCCTGCCGGAAATAGCCAGGGATCGTTCCATCTCCTTCGTACACCGCGACTGCAGCGACCGCATCCCGAACGATCCTGGGCCCACCACTCGTGAGGATGCGAGCGTCGAAAGGCTTGATCAGTTTGGCATCAACCTCGCGAACGCTGCGTAGTGGTCCGACGATTGCTGGATACCGGGTCTGATAAAACGCCAGCCAGCGCCCTACACCCCCTTCGACGATGACCTCCATCACCATATCGGCGTCGTTGATGCCCTCCTGCGGTCGGCCCTTGCGTGCATTTGAGAGTTTGGCTATGAGTACCTGGTTCGTGAGGTTGACCTTCGGTGATCCGGTGAGGGGGGAACGCTTGCCGCGACAGGAGGTCTCTGACGCAACGGGTCGTGGGTCCAAGTGGCCTGCGACGGGAGTCCAGTCCCACGACCCCCAGGCGAGTTGAATTGATTCGTCTGCAGGCGAGGTCTGGAGCCGGTTGTTGAGAAAAATCGTCGCAGACCGCGAACGGAACACGCCGGCAGATTCGGCGTCATCGCCATCCCAATCGCCTGCAACGAATCGGTCGTTGGGGTTCCCGAAAAAGAAGTCTCCGTCTGTGCGAGCTACGTCACCGGGGCGGATCTGATCGGTGTAGTAGACGAATCCCGTCGAGGGGCGATAGAGAATGATTCCATCGGTGCCGTCGCCATCGGGGTCTCCTCCGTACGGCACGTCCTCGAGCTCGCCAAACCAGAACTCCTGAGTTGCCGAGGTCGTGGCATTGACGTTCGACAGGAACACCCGTCCGTTGCGGAGAAGGCCGAGTGTGTCAGTTCCATCGCCATCCCAGTCACCCACAAAGATCTTGTCTCCGGCAATGCCATAGAAGAACGTCAACGACGGGTCCGCCACCCCCACTCCCCCGTTTGGGGGCAGGATGTTGCTCAAATAGACGAATCCGGTCGACGGCCGGTACATGCCGGGCGAGTCAAAGCCGTCACCATCCCAATCGCCCATAAGCGGCACATCGCCCGGATTCCCGTAGGCGAAGCTGTACTCACCGAGGCCGGGCACGTGCCAACACCCGTTTGGTTCGACCATCAGAACCTGATCGGGACTGAGCGGCGCAGGCGGCTCCTCTGCTCCTTGCGCAGAGGCAGTCGCCCCGATCTGGGATACGGCGACCGCAAGCATTGCGATCAAAGCAAGGCGGGTGGGCGCTGAGAATCGTGGCATATGACTTCCGATGGGGTTGGTCAGCCGTGTCCGGGATGGATGGTCCGATACGTCTCGTCTACACGGTATTGGTCTACACGGTGTTGGTCTACACGGTATGTCGCCCGGCCCGCGATTGAAGGTAATGGAGGAGGAGCATCGTGCTTCACCCTCGCCTGCCGGACGTGCTCTGACGGCCTGACAGAGCCAAGTCTGGCCCTCAGGCGTCGCGAAGGCAAGACCCTATGACTTCCAGAAATTCTTTCCCATACGTTTCGAGCTTCTTGGGCCCAACGCCGTTGATGGCGAGGAACTCTTCTTCTGAGCGGGGTTCGGCTCGCGTCATGTCGACCAGCGTGGCATCACTGAACACAACGAATGCAGGAACCTCGCGGGCGTCAGCCAGTTCTTTTCTCAGCGTCCGCAAAGCTTGAAACAGCACCGTCTCCCGGATGTCATCGACATCAGAAGCCGTCGCAACCCGCGTCGTTGCCGATCTCGCCAGGGCGTTCTGCTCGCCGGACCCCACCGCGTTCGACCGTTGTGGCCTCGCGCCGGTGCCGATGGCCAGAAGATCGTCTCCGGTGCAGAAGTCACATGCCACCGAACAATCGTCCATATCTTCTCCGAAGTACCTGACCACACCTCGATGCCGACAATGCTCGCGCTCGGCCCAGTTGTACATTGCGCGCGCTTGCCGAGAATGGAAGGAGGCCGTCGAGCCGTTTGTCATCCGCTCGAGGCTCATGACATCGGCCCATGAGTAGAACAGGATGCAATCGGAGGCCAGACCGTCACGTCCTGCCCGGCCGATCTCCTGGTAGTAGCCCTCAATCGACTTCGGCATATCCCGGTGGATGACGTACCGGACATTCGATTTGTCGATACCCATTCCGAAGGCGACAGTTGCGCAGATCACATCGACCTCATCGCGAATAAATGCGTCTTGGACCATGGTCCGCTCCTCGGCGTTCATCCCTGCGTGGTACGGCAGGGCCGTCACCCCTTTCTTGACGAGGTACTCGGTCGTGCTCTCGGCGGCCTTTCGAGACAGCGTGTAGACAATTCCACTATCACCGGGCCGCGAGCGACAGATCTTGAGAATCGACTCGCGCACTTTGATCGTACGACCGTCGTGATCGCCTTTTTTGTACACGGCGATGTTCAGGTTCGGTCGAAAAAACGAACCGCGAAACCGAGCCGGCTCTTGAAGATCGAGCTGGCGAACGATGTCCTCCGTGACCTCTTTGGTAGCCGTGGCGGTCAAGGCGAGAATCGGCACCCGGTATCGAGATTTCAGCCCCGCCAAATTCCGATACGAAGGTCGAAAATCGTGTCCCCATTGGCTGATGCAGTGAGCCTCGTCAACCGCAATCAGGCTCAGATCGAGACCGCCGAGTGCAGCACCCACAGATCCGTCCAGCCCCTCGGGGGCGGCGTAGACCAGCTCAAACGCGCCGTTTCTCATGTTCGCAACACGTTCTGATCGTTCGGAGTTCGTGAGGCTCGAGTTCAAATAGGTTGCTGAGATCCCGACTTCGGTAAGTCCATCGACTTGGTCCTTCATCAGTGCAATCAGAGGAGACACCACGAGTGTCAGGCCGCCCAGAATTCGCGCCGCCAGTTGGTAGGTCAAAGACTTGCCGGCACCGGTCGGCATGATCCCGATGCAATCGGTTCCGGCGACGATGGCCTCAATGATCTCCCGCTGACCCGGACGAAAAGCCGAGAAACCAAATGTCGCGTCCAGCTCGTCGTTGATGGCGGAACTTCGGACCTGCGAGAGGGTCACCGAGAGCCTCCGAAGATGATCGACAGATTCGGGCGTGAACGTCGCAGGATCTCTCCGCCACGCCGCTCTCAGCGCACCCAGGCTCACAGTGGCGCCCCGGTGGTCTCCGCCTGCGATCCGGGTCGCGAGGCCGGCGATTGCGGTTTCGACGTCCGAGAATCCGGTTTGGTGTATGTCGTTCGGGGGAATGCGACCCTCCTGCTGGTTCGTCAACTCAGAACGTAGTTCGGATCTATGACGAGCCACAACGTTCCGTTATGGGAGGCGTGATCCCCATACGAGAGAGAATGCTCCGCCAAGAGCCACCAAAAGAAGCCCGACAGCGGCGAAGAGGTCGGTGATTTCTTCTAGTTCGGTCTCGACGCCAACCGACGTACTGAGCGTGTCGAAGATGGTCGCGAGCTCGTCAGCCGAACCGGCTTCGAAGAATTGTCCGCCGCCGATCTCAGCCAGATTTCTCAACGCCGACTCGTTCAGCGGTACCGGAACAAATTGTCCCTGAAAAAATATCGAGCCCTGATCGGTCCCAAAGGCAACGGTCGAGATCGTGATCCCGGCGTCTGCTGCCAACCGGGCCGGTTCCGCATCAGGCCGTCCGACAGTCGTCTCGCCATCGGAGAGGATCACAATTGACGCCGGAATATCGGAGCCAAAGAGCGCTTGCTCACCCGCAATCATGTCGAGCGACGCATACAACGCTTCACCGATCGCTGTACCAGGTCGTAGCTGGGCGCGCGAGATGGCAGCCGAGACCCTGTCGTGCTCGGTTGTCGGGGGCACGGCCACGATCGCAGTTTCTGCGAAGGTGACGAGGCCGAGGCGCACGTCGGCAGGCACGTCTGCCACAAAATCAATTGCTGCTGCCTGAGCGACTTCCAATCGGTTTGGCAGGATGTCCTCGGCCTCCATCGAGATCGAGGTATCGAGAGCCAGAATCACCGTGGAGACCTCCCGTTCGACGTCGACCTCGATAGCCGGTACGGCAACGGCTCCTACGATCGCAACCAAACCCGCTACGAAGGCAGCCGCCGGGACGTAGCGGCGCCAACCAGGTTGGTTCGGGGCAACCGAACCCAACAACTGCAGGTTTGTGAACCTGAGTGCATATTGAGATCGGCGCATGGCCTGAAACACATAACCGGCCATAAGCGCAAGGGGAATCACGAGAAACCACAGCCGCCCCGGTTCTATGAACTCCACTCCGAACGCATTCATTGGCTGAACACCCGCCGCGCATTACGGAGTCGGCGCCTCGCCAGCACGTGTTTGACGATATCGGTGATCCAGTCCGTGTCGGTGTGCAGCCGCAGGTGGTCGGCACCCGCCCCCCGAATGCCACTCGCAATCTTCTCTCGTTGCCGGGCCGCAGCTTCGTCATACCTCCGGCGGATTTCCGGCCTGCCCGTGTCGACCAGCCTCCTGGCTCCGGTCTCAGGATCCTCGACGGTGATGAGACCAACGTCCGGCAGTTCCATCTCACGCGGGTCAACGACCTCGAGTGCCATGACATCATGGTGACTCGAAAGGCCGCGGAGCTCGCGAACCCAACTCGAATCGCCCAGGAAGTCTGAGATGACAACCATGAAACCGCGCCGTTTTGCCAACCTTCCGGCGTGCCTGAGTAATGGCCCGAGCGCCGTTGGGCCGACACCTTCCGGACCGGTCTCCAGGTTCCTCAGGACTGCGTACAGATGCGGTCGGCCTCCCCGATGAGGTACGAACTCGAACTCATCGCCGCGGCCAACCACGAGCCCGATACGGCTCCCGCTGCCCTTCGTTGCCAGGAATCCCATCGCCGCCGCACCCTCAACCAGCAGGTCACGCTTTGTATGATCTGTCGTGCCGAAATCCATAGAGGCCGATGCGTCAACAACGAGCGTCGTCTCGAGCTCTCGATCCACGATTGTGTCGCGAACGTACGGCTCGGTTGTGCGAGCTGTGACACTCC
>JABDOU010000411.1 GCA_013043085.1 Acidimicrobiia bacterium | reverse complement strand
GCCGTAGACGACACCGAGGGCGCTCAATGTCAACAGAGCAAGGCCGCCATGATCCCGATTCGTTGAACCGCCGCGTTTGGAAACCGGGGAAGCGTTAGACCGGTTGGTCATCGATTTCCGGCGGGCGGTCGAAGTTGAAATGGCCCTTCAAGATCGGCTTTTCATTGAGCAGCGCAGCTTAAGTCACCGGATGCGACGTCGGACCCGATTCGACCGCAAACCTGGTGTGATCGATCGTGAACGTTTGGTCTTGTCTCACAAACACTTCCACGCCTGCCGGTTGCACGACAAGATCGAGGAGATCAGCAAGGAGCGCCAGCCACGATGCCTCGCCTGAGAATCCGGCGTATACGAGTGAGTCCCTTTGGACAACTGCCGGGCTTCCGTCGAGGTAAGAGTCTCCCCGGAACCGGGCCAAGACCTCAGCATCGTCGGCTTCGAGAATGTCTGTCCAAACGCCGGCCTCGGTTCCCCACGGGTCGACGAGCAACGAACCCGGCTGGCTCAGATGCTCGGTCACCCGAGCGCCCAGCCGGGTGGCGAGGCCTCCAGGTAGGGGCGAATCGCTCCAGGCGTAATGCTCGTCGACCACCAGACTGCGTGGTCCTACCACAACGAGCCGCCCGGCATCGCTGGCGCGAGAGAGAGCAGAAATGCGTTCTGGGGTCGTGATATGAAGGGCGGGGGCGAGTATGACATCGAATTCCGTGAGGTCGCCCGTCGGGTCCACGATGGCAACGTCCAGACCCAATCTTCGTGCCGCCCCATACGCCCCAATCTGAAGAGACCGATGAGTCATGCCCTGTCGGTGCGGGTTGATCTCGATGGCCCAACTGTCTGCGAAATCGTGGAGCAACGCCACCCGCGGTTCCGGTTTTGGGAGGTCGTGCTCAATGATGTGGCGAATGGTTTCGCGAATCTCATCGACGGCAACGGTCTCTGAACTGTCCTGTCGCAAGAGACCCGAGTGGTACATCTCCTGGCCGTGTCGGGCTGCCCTCCATCGAAAAAACAGCTGGGCGTCGAAGCCGTGCAATGCTGCTTGCCACATCCACACACGTACCTGACCCGGCGGCACCGGTGGGTTCATCTCGGTCCAGTTGATGGGGCCGGGCTGTTGCTCCATGATCCACGCCTGACCCCCCGGTCCGGCAGCCCCCCTGGTGAGGTCGAGAAGAAAGGCCGTGACAATCGGATCCGATGGGCCGTGTGGATAATTGTCCATCGACGCCAACCCGCCCAGCCGTGCCGCTGTTCGCTGATCGACTGCGGTGTCCTCGTTATAAAAGTTGGTCGTAATGGGTTCTGCAGAGTGTTCCCGAATCACCTCGAATTGGGCTTTCACGAAGTCGATCATCTGGTCGGAAGCGAAATGCCGATGCGCCAACTCCAGCGATGGGTTGTGGCTCGTCACCGTTGGAACCGGCAGCAGGATTGAGTCGAAGTCGGGATACGTCTGCGACCAGAAGGCAGTGCCCCACTTCTCGTTCAGCGTGTCGATTGATCCGTAGCGCTCCGACAGCCATCTGATGAATTGCTCCTGACATTGGTAGCACCAGCATCGGGCAGAGTCGTGGTTGCCGATCTCGTTGTCCACCTGCCATGCGGCAATCGCCGGATGCTCGCCGTATCGGTCGGCGAGCACGGATGTGATCAGCACAGCTTCCTCTCGATATTCCGCCGAGGTTGGACAGGTGTGGCGGCGCGAGCCGTAGGCGCGCCGTTTGCCATCTCTCCCGATAGAGAGGATTTCCGGCCGTTCGTTCATGAGCCAGACTGGAGGGGTAGCGGTGGGAGTACACAGGACTACTGATAGCCCGGCGCCATCGATGGTTTCCATTGCCAGATCGAGCCAGTCCCACTCGAATATGCCCCGTTCGGGCTGGTAGGAAGACCATGCGAACTCGCCGATCCTCACCAGTTCGAGGCCGATCTCTTGCATACGCGCTACGTCGGGTTCCCAGGTCGACTGAGGCCATTGTTCCGGATACCAGCAAACGCCAAATTGCATCGGCAGATCCTATTGGTCGGGCTCCCTCAGGGCCCGGCGCATGATTTTTCCCGTGGTCGTCCGCGGCAGGGAATGGACATAGTCGATGGTTCGGGGGACCTCGTGAGCTGCGAGCCTGGTCCTGACGTGGTGCTGGAGTTCTTCGGTGAGCTCTGCCGTCGGGTGATGCCCGTCACGCAACACGACGAAGGCTTTCGGTACCTGCCCCCGCAGTTCGTCAGGTACCCCGACTACAGCTGCCATCGACACGGAAGGGTGCCCCAGCAGCGATTCCTCTATCTCTCCCGGGCCGATCCGGTAGCCCATCGACATGATGACGTCGTCCTTGCGCGACGAGAACCACAAGTACCCATCTTCGTCCTCGACACCCAGGTCTCCGGTGAGCAACCACGATCCCCGGTATTTGTCGCTGTCGCTGCGATTCCAGTAGCGCAGCATCGTCACCGGGTCGGGGGTCCGGACACAGATCTCACCGACTTCGCCCATCACCCTTTCGCCCGTATCTGAAAACACGGCGACGTCGTGGCCGGGGAGAGGCTTTCCCATCGATCCGGGGCGGGTGGGCCACACCGAGTTGCAGTTGCCCACGACCAGGTTCGCCTCGGTCTGGCCGTAGCCCTCGTTGATGTGACACCCGAAGTGAGACCGCGACCATTCGAGGAGTTCGGCGCCGAGCGGCTCTCCGCCCGTAAAGATGGCGCGCAGGCTGAGATGTTCTGAACCAACGTCAGACGCCCGCATCATCTTTAGGGCGGTGGGTGGCAGGAACGCCAGCGTGACCTTCTGATCCACCATGAGCCGAATTGCTCTCGCCGGGTCGAAATCGGCGTTGGTAGTGACAACGGACATCCCGTAGTACCACGCCGGGACGAGAACATCCATGAGGCCGCCGATCCAGGCCCAGTCGGCCGGTGTCCAGATGATGTCGTCCCGCGATGGAAATTCGTAGTAGCAGTCGAATCCGGTGAGGTGTCCGATCAGCGAACGATGGGGGAGAAGGGCTCCTTTCGGAGGTCCGGTGGTGCCGGACGTGTAGATGAGGTAGGCCGGATCTTCTGCCTTTGTCTGAGCAGATTCGATTGGATCAACGGCAATGAACTCATCGAATTCGTCGTCCGTCGAGATGATGTCGAGATCGGGATCGGCCTCGACGACCTTGCCGATGTTGTCGGGGCTGACGATCGCCAGTCGAGCCCCGCTGTCGTTCAGCCGGTAGCGAAGAGCGTCGGGTCCGAACAGAGAAGCCAGCGGAACGCTGATTGCTCCGGCTTTCCAGATGCCGAGGTGGCTGACACCGGTTTCCCACGACTGAGGCGCAACGACCGCCACCCGGTCTCCCTGGCGAACCCCAAGACCGACGAGCGCTGCTGCGAGACGGCTGGAAGCGTCGCCCAACTGTTCGAAGGTGTAGTCGAGGTTGGTGTCGTCCTCCACAACCCGAAGCGCGATCGATGAATCGTCAGGCGTGGAACAGGCCGTCCCCATATTGAAACGCTCGGGGATGTCCCACGCGAACTGGCTTCGCATGGTTCCGTAATCGGGTACGGGCTCCAGTAGGCGCCGGGGGTTGGGGAGAGCCATCGGCGGAGGATACGACGAATCGCAACCCAAAAAACTCGTCGTTTGAGGTTGACAGGTGAAGTAATTGAGCATACGATTAAAGCAAATGCTTAAACCGAACGCTCAAACCCGGATCATAAGACAGAAGCCCAGAACCAGGACCTTCTTCAAGTGGTTGATAGAGGCTCTGTGGCGCGGAGCCGTGTCGGGCACCTTGTTCCTGATTGGGCTGATGATCGTGAGTGGCGATGTCACATCCGCCATAGCAGCACCGTTCTTCGGTGCAATCTTCGGGCCCCCGGTCGCCATCATGTTCGGCCTGCCGGTATTTGCGTTCGTGGCACTCTTGAACCGTCGGAATCCGAAGCAGACCGCGGTTACAGCCACCATCGTCGGCGGCTGGTTTTGGCTCCTCGGATTGTGGCTCTATCTCGCCGAGCCTTCGCTGGGGCTCGTCGCTCTGATCTCGTACTTGATGCTTGCGGCCTGGTCTGCAATCGGTGGGGCGCGTCGGGTCGATCGAAAGCTGAAGCGTGAAGCTGTCTTCACCGTCGATGATGATTGGGATTTCCCAGAAGAACCTCGAAAGACCGCGCCGTCCCCCAATCCCATCGCACATGGTCCAACGGCCAAAGCACTTGTTCCAAACGAAAACGAAAGGAGTCGCAATGGAAGCGACAACACAACTACTGATCGTCTACGTCCTCTACGGAGTCGTGGCGATCTACCTGGTGGTCTGGCTCGCCAAGACCCTGTACAAGAACGGCGAGACGTTCCTCATGGACGTGTTCAGCCGTCGCAAGGAGCTGGCACAGGCGCTCAACCGGATGCTCGTGACCGGGTTCTACATGCTGAACCTGGGCTACGCGCTGTTGCTGCTGCCAGGGGAGCGGCCGTCGTCTCCGGTGGAGGCGAGCGAGCTGTTGATCAGCAAGCTCGGCATTCTGCTTGTGAGCCTGGGCGTGATCCACTTCGTCAACATGTTCGTGTTCTGGCGAATCCGGAGCCGCAAGGAGCTCGAAACCGCCGCACCCCCCGTGCTGCATCGAGGCGTACTCGAACCGCACGTCGAAGCATGACGAGCCCGGCGTCGATCACGGTGTTGTATGACCCCCATTGCAACCTGTGCCGTCGCTCTGCATTGTGGCTGACACACCAGCCCGGGTACATCCCCATCGAGGTCATGGCGGCCGGATCCCCGGCCGCCATCGATCAGTTCGGAGACTTCGGCAGGTTGGGTGACGACATGGTCGTCGTTGCCGACGATGGACGGATGTGGTGGGGATCGCCGGACGCCTACCTCGTGTGCCTCTGGGCATTGAGGAAGTGGCGGCCGTGGGCGGAACGTCTGTCCAGCCCGATCCTGGCAGGGTTGGCGGGAGGGTTCTTCAAGCGGGTATCCACCCATCGCATGGCGATCGGGGCCATACTTGGACCACCGAAGTGCGCAGACTGCACGCCGGCCACATGACGGCCGTGTTCTCGGATGAACAGGACAAGTCGATGGATACCAAGGAACGCATTGTCCTGGCGGCAATCGAGACGCTCAAGACCGAAGGTATCACCGGGGCCAGCGCTCGCGCCATCGCCCGGGCCGGTGACTTCAATCAGGCGCTCATCTTCTATCACTTCGGATCGATCGACGAAGTGCTGATGGCCGCCATCAGCTACACCAGTCAACAGCGGATTGAGCGGTATCGAGAACGGCTCAAAGGCCTGAAGACCCTTCCCGAGCTGGTCGCGATCGGTTCCGAGCTTCATCACGAGGACATGAATGAGGGCAACCTCACGGTTCTCACCCAGCTCATGGCAGGTGCTGCAGGCAACGACGAGATGGGCAAGCGACTTCGCGACGAGTTCCAGCCCTGGATCGACGTCGTCAACGAGTCGGTGACAGCAGTTCTCGAAGGCAGCCCGCTGGCCGGCCAGTTCCCGACCGAGGACCTGGCATATGCCATCTCATCGATGTTCCTGGGAGCCGAGCTTCTCACCCACCTCGACAAAGACCAGGCCAACGAAACCCTCTTCGACTCCCTTGGCATGTTCGCCGACATGGTCCAGAACCTCCTGGGCATGTCAGCCCTGTTCGGGGACACGAGCTCGTAACGCATTGTCAGTGTTACCGCTGACAATGCCCCACACCCACCCTTAGTGGTATTAGGGTTGGGCGCGGAGTAAGGGAGGGTCGCACTATGTGCCCTCATTGACCGGGAGGAACCTCGATGAGTGCTCGAAGGCGAATTATCGCGCTGTTTGTTTCGATGGCTATGGCGCTGACGCTGATACCTGCGATCGGTGCTTCTGCGGACGCACACGGTGCGATCGTCATCAATGAGATCATGCAGAACCCGTCCGCCGTGTCCGACAGCAACGGTGAATGGTTCGAACTGTACAACTCGACGAGCAACGCAATCGACATCGATGGTTGGACAATCGCCGACAACGACTTCGATTCACACGTCATCAATAACGGCGGCCCCTTGCTGGTGCCGGCAGACGGCTACCTCGTTCTGGGCAATAACAGCAACTCGGGGACCAATGGCGGGGTGACTGTCGGTTATAATTACGGCGCTTCCTTCTTCCTCGCCAATGGCGCCGACGAGCTCGTGCTGACCGATGGCGTCTCCATTGAAATCGACCGGGTCGAGTGGGACAACGGTGTCACCTTTCCCGATCCGAACGGCGCCTCGATGTCTCTCAGCGATCCGACACTCGATAACAATGTTGGCGCCAACTGGTGCACCGCCGGAACACTCTTCGGTGCCGGCGATCTCGGCACCCCGGGTGCGACGAATGATTGCAGCCCGCCGAGTCCGGCCGTGCCCGTCCTGATCCACGAGATCCAGGGCACTGGCGCCACCAGCCCGCTGGTAGGGGTCGAGGTAATCGTCGAGGGCGTCGTCGTGGGCGACTTCCAGGACGATGTCGGCAGTGACGGCGATCTCAACGGCTTCTTCATCCAGGAGGAGGATGTTCAAGCCGACGGTGACAGCCTCACTTCGGAAGGCATCTTCGTGTTTGAAGGAAGCGACCCTCTCGTCGACGTCGCAGTGGGCGATCTCGTCGAGGTCACCGCCACCGTCGCCGAATTCTCGACTTCGGGAGGGTCGTCGCTCGAGACCCAACTCACAAACCCGGTCGTTGTGGTAACGGGTTCGGCCCCATTGCCTGCGGCTACGGACGTCACCCTGCCGTTTGCAGCCACCGATGCGCCCGAGGCGTTTGAGGGCATGCTGGTGCGTCTTCCGCAGTCGCTGACCATCGTCGAGTACTTCAACTACGACCGCTTCGTCGAGATCGTGCTTGCCCCGGACCGCCTGTTCCAGCCGACCGGCGTGTTCGCTCCCGGAAGTGCCGAAGCGATCGCATTGGCCGATCTCAACGCTCGCAGCGTAATCACGCTCGACGATGGCCTCACCGTACAGAATCCCGAGGTCACGCGTCACCCGAACGGTGATCCGTTCAGCCTGAGCAACCGCTTCCGCGGCGGCGATCTCGTTACCGACACGGTCGGAGTGGTCTCAAACACCTTTGGTCTCTATCGAATACAGCCGACCGATGCCGCGAACTACACCGCGGTGAACGATCGTCCGCCTGCACCTCAGCCGGTCGGCGGCAGTCTCGAGGTCGCCAGTTTCAACGTGCTCAACTACTTCTTGACGCTTGACGAGGGCGCTTCGCGCAATACTTGCGGGCCAGACGGGACCCAGGGCTGCCGTGGCGCCGACAACGCCGAGGAGTTCGACCGTCAGCGTGCCAAGATCCTCGAAGCCCTCGCCGGTCTCGACGCCGATGTCGTTGGTCTCATAGAGATGGAGAACTCCACCGGCGTTTCGCCTCTGGCCGACATCGTCGCCGGGCTGAACGATATTTTCGGCGCCGGCAGCTACGACTACATCGACACGGGTACGATCGGCACGGACGCTATCAAGGTTGGCTTCATCTACCGTCCGGCCGCAGCGCTGCCCCTCGGTAATTTCGCCATCCTCGACAGCAGTGTCGATCCCAGCTTCGATGACACCAAGAACCGTCCGGTGCTGGCCCAGAGCTTCCTCGATCGCAGCGGGGGAGGTGTGGTAACCGTGGCTGTTAACCACCTCAAGTCGAAGGGTTCGTCGTGCGCGGATGTTGGCGATCCCACCGATCCAAACGGTCAGGGCAACTGCAACGGTGTGCGCACCGATGCCGCCGTTGCGCTCGCCAACTGGCTCGCAAGCGACCCTACCAATAGCGGTCAGAGCGACATACTCATCGTCGGTGATCTCAATGCCTACGACAAAGAGGACCCGATCACCGCACTCACCGATGCGAGCTACACCGATCTGGTCGCGCAGTTCGGTGGCGAATTCGCCTACTCGTTCTTGTTCAGCGGCCAGCTCGGATATCTCGATCACGCCCTTGCCAACGATTCGTTGGCATCGCAGGTGACCGGTACCAGCGTGTGGCAGATCAATGCCGATGAGCCCGATCTTCTCGATTACGACACGAGCTTCAAATCGGACGGTCAGGATGCCATCTTTGCTGAGGACGCCTTTCGGGCTTCGGATCACGATCCGGTTCTTGTCGGTCTCGACCTCGATGCAGACATCGCCAGCATTTTCGCGGCGCTGGTTGACGAGGTGGCCGGTCTAAAGGCCGACGGCGCACTCAACCAGGGTCAAGCGAATGCATTGACTCGCCACCTGGAATCGGCGCAGCGACAGCTCGATCGCGGCCAGAGTCAAAGTGCCATCCCAATCGTGAACGCGTTCATCACTCAGGTGAACAACTTCGTTGGAGCCGATATTTTGATGGCGGATCAAGGCGGTTCGTTGACGGACAAGGCCGAGGTCTTACAAAGAAATCTGTAAAGCCACCCAGACGCATTCACGTGTATCCACTCACGACAGACAGTCGTGAGTGGATCGACGGCGGCGATAATGCAGCGGTACCGACTCCTGGGTCCCCGACAGCGCATAACTGCTCGCCACGACCTTCACGTTCGCGACGGTCAGTAGCGGCTGTTCCCGATCTGTGTTACCGCTTACAATGCCGCGCACCCACCCATAGTGGTATTAGGGTTGTTTGTGGAGTAAGGAGGGTCGCCCGTATTCGGAACCCTCGCTGAGGAGTTTGAAAGTGCGGTTGCCGACCGGGTCGTTTATCACATGCTCATGAAAGACGCGTGGGTAGAGATCTGCACCCACGTCGACACATTCCCCCTAATGATGCAGTTTCCCATCTCGATCGGCAACGATCCCATGGGGGTCACGACGGCATGTGGACCGCTGAAGGTCCGTTCGGCTCCGGCGTATGGACAAGATCACGATTCAATCGATGGAAGGAAGTCGAGCGCATGAGAAGAAGACGACTGTTGATAATCAGCGTCATGGTTGCCATGATCGGAGCGGCACTTGCTCCGGCTGCGTTTGCGGGAGGTGACGGCAAAGGCAGTCCGCCCCCAGAGGTTCGGTTCGCCACGTTCAACGCCTCGCTCAACCGGTTCAGTGCCGGAGCGCTCGGTGCCGAGCTGGCAGCGCCAGGGAGCGCGCAGCCCGACACGATCGCCGAGATCATTCAGCGAGTTCGTCCCGAGGTTTTGTTGATCAACGAGTTCGACTTCGACCCGGCCGCCCTCGCCGACTTCCAGACCAACTACCTGTCTGTGCCACACGGAGACGCGGCGCCAATCGTGTACCCGTATACATACATCGCGCCCTCCAACACCGGCATCTTCTCGGGCTTTGACTACGACAACAGCGGTGCCGCCGGCGACTTCGTCCCAAATGACTCGTACGGGTTCGGGTTCTTCCCGGGCCAATTCGGGATGGCGGTGCTGTCGATGTACCCGATCGACTACGCCAGCGTGAGAACCTTCCAGTTCTTCAAGTGGAAAGACATGCCGGGCGCTCTGCTCCCCGACGACCCAAGTACCGCGGCACCGGCGGATTGGTACACGCCCGGCCCCGAGTTGGATTCCTTCCGGCTGTCGTCGAAGAGCCACTGGGACGTGCCGATCGACATCGCGGGCGAAACCGTGCATTTCCTGGTGAGCCACCCAACGCCGCCGGTGTTCGATGGTCCGGAGGATCGCAACGGAACCCGCAACCACGATGAAATCCGCTTCTGGGCTGACTACGTGCACCCAGGGCGGAGTAGTTACATCTACGACGACAACGGCGACTATGGCGGTCTTGCAGGCAATGCCCGGTTTGTGATCGCCGGCGACCAGAACTCGGACCCGTTGGACGGTGACAGCATCCCGGGTGCGATCCAGCAACTGCTGGATCATCCGAAAGTGAATACAAAAGTGACACCCGCGAGTCCTGGTGGCACTGAGCAGGCGGCTTTGCAGGGTGGAGCGAATGCGGCGCATCTCAGTGATCCAGCCTTTGACACCGCCGACTTCTCCGATTCGGCGCCAGGGAACCTTCGGGCCGACTATGTGCTGCCGCGCAAGAACATGAAGATTGTCGATGCCGGCGTGTTCTGGCCACTTTCGACCGATCCGTTGTTTCCGCTCGTGGGAACGTTCCCGTTCCCATCGTCGGATCATCGATTGGTTTGGATCGACGTTCGGGTTAACTGAGGAGCGGGCTCACACCGAACGGTGCTCCCGGCCGATCCGTCAGGGTCGGCCGGGGC
>JABDOU010000145.1 GCA_013043085.1 Acidimicrobiia bacterium | reverse complement strand
CTCGCATTGCTCGGCAAGCTCCCGGGGGGAGTCTGCCCATAGCGCTCCACCATCGAGGAACGGTTGGGCAGCTGTGGCGTCAAGATCACGAACGACCAAGTCGTATCCATGCCGCTGAAGGCTGCCTGCCAGTTTCCCACCGGCATTGCCGAGTCCGATAAACCCGATCTTCATGACATTCCTCCGCGCTCTCGAGTACGTGTGTGTTGGATGGATCGCACGGCGAACTTACCACTGCAACGTCGTGAATTTCCACCAGAATTCGTCATCCGGAACAGGCACCTCCTCCGTATACAAGACGTGAAGGAGGTGCGATGACAGTGACACAAGCAAGCTGGCCAAAGGGCAATGCTCGGAAGCCTCGCACATACACAGAGGGAAGAGTATGCGAGAACGACGAGTGCGACACGCGTATCTCCAAATACAATCGATCTGAACTCTGTTTCCGCCATTCGCCCGCACGATTCCCGAGAGTCCGGGGCGTCGTAGAAAAGTAGTTTCCGAATGTCGAACTCAGGATTGGGATCGATACGCATGAGCGCTTCGAGATATGAAACGTCGGCATTGGTCGCTTCGAACGGGCATACTCATGGTCATGGGACTTGCTGAGGAACCGGTCGTCATTCGCCACACAGGCGATCCGCTCATGCCGGCGGATGCCGTCGAGTTGGCAAAGGACCTGGACGAAGAATGGTCTGCGTCAGATGGACGCCTCACCCGTACCTATACGTTTTCCAATTTCGCTGAAGCGCTGGCGTTCGTGAACTCGGTTGGAGAGCTTGCCGAAGAAGTTGACCACCATCCCATGATCTCTTTTACGTGGGGCCGAGTCGAAATCGAGATCTGGACCCATTCAATCGGGGGTCTCCAGAGGGGAGACTTCGTTTTTGCAGCCAGAGTTGACAAGATCTACGAGCACATGTGAGTCGTTGAGCCAACGCTTCTGTTAAACGATGACACCAATGATCGCTGCGATCGCCACAATTACGCCGGTCAGAACCATGTCGCGTGGTGTCTGTTTGCGCCACGACCAGATTGCTGCGATGACGACTCCAGCCAGGAAGCCACCGAGATGGCCTTCCCAAGCCACATTCGGGACGATGAAACCGATGGCGGCGTTGAGGCCCAGAATTGCCACGATGCTTCGCAGTTGAGCGTTACCGATTGGTGTGTTTCGTCGTTCGTACGCGATGACGAGGTAGGCGCCAAAGAGCCCGAATATCGCACCGGATGCCCCAACCGCCACACCCCCGTTCATGAGCACGAAGAGGGTGCCGCCGGCGAGGGCGCTTCCCACGTAGAGGCTGGCGAAGGGCGCAGAGCCGACCCTCAGCTCGAGGCCAGGACCGAGGATGTACAGCGCGTACATGTTGAACAGAAGGTGCATCGGGCTGCCGTGCATGAATGCGGAGGTGAAGAGCCGGTAACTCTCACCAGACAGCGTGAGTGAGGAAAACAGGGCACCGTTCTCGAAAATAAGCGATTCAAAACTCGGAACGAGCCCTGCAACGAACACCGCGACATTGGCCATGAGGAGAGCTCTTGTGACGCCAGGAAGGGCACCCAAACCACTTCGACGGCGCACGGGTCGAGCGTTTACAACCTGGCCCCGACCGACCTGTCTTGCACAGTCGGGACATTTCTGTCCAACCGGGCCCTGAACGGCGCAATCAATGCAGATCGGCTTCTCACATTCCGAACAGCTGAGCCGGGTTTCGACTCCAGGATGGCGATAGCAGACCACGCGTTGTGTTTCCATTGTGCCTACAACCCCGGTGACGATCGCAGGCTTCCCGGACTGTCGAGTGAATGATGGAGTTCGAGCGCGAACCGATCGGTCATCCCCGATACGTAGTCGAGAGCGGCTTGTGTTTCGGAGGCGTCCTCGTGGCGATAAGACGCCGGAATCTCCATCGGTCGGTCGAGGTAGTAGTCGGTGAGATCTCTGAGAACGCCTACGGCCGTTGCAGCCTGCGCCTTTGCCTCGGGTCGTAGGTAGACACGTTCGAACATGAAGTCCCGGACAATGTTCATGGCCTCGAGGACCGACGGTTCCATCGTCAACGCGCCGTCTCGCTCGCTTTGATAGATCACCGCGTTGATCATCACATCAATCCAGTCGCTGCCGGGTTCACCGAAGATCTTGAGGCCGTAGCGTGGCAATTCTGAGCTCGAACGCAAAACCCTTGATCTGAGAGCATCCTCGACGTCGTGGGTGAGATACGCAATACGGTCGGCGTATCGACACACCATGCCCTCGGCGGTGGTGGGAGGAGGCTCAACTCTCCACGAATGTGTTCTGATGCCATCGAGAACCTCCCACGTCAGGTTCTCGGGTTCGAGCACCTCGAAAATCCGGACGCTCTGTTCAGAGTGCAGCCAGTCGCCGTCGACGTACGGGGAAAAGGCTTCTTCTCCGATGTGCCCAAAAGG
>JABDOU010000402.1 GCA_013043085.1 Acidimicrobiia bacterium | reverse complement strand
CCTCGAACTCGAAGCAATGGACGACGCCGCCATGAGCTCTGCTCGCCTCGACTTTGAAGAACGGTGGAACCGCTGGAACACAATCCGTACCGGGCTCGGAATCGTCACAACCGTGTTGCTGCTGATTCTGCTCCTGCAACTGACGCCCTGATTGCACAAGCTGAGCACCTTCCGGGCGTTCGTAGCTCTCTCGCTAGGCCGTTAGGACCTTGGGGCCTTCTGGAGTCAGGGCGATCGTGTGTTCGAAGTGGGCCGAAAGTGAGCCGTCTTCGGTGACGATGGTCCAGCCGTCGTCGAGCATGGTCGTCTTCCACTCCCCTATGTTGACCATGGGCTCAACACAGATGGCGTAGCCCTCCTTCAAGCGGATGCCGGTGCCGGGCTCACCGTAATTGGGGACCTGGGGTGGTTCGTGCATGGCGGTGCCGATGCCGTGGCCGACGTACTCGGTCACGACCGAAAAACCGGCGGCTTCCACCACGGTCTGAACCGCATGGCCGACGTCTCCGGTCTTGTTGCCTGCTTTGACCTGTTCGATGCCGGCCCACATGGATTGCTCGGTCACGTCGATGAGACGCGCCACGATCTCGGGCACTTCACCGATGGCCATGGTGAAGGCAGCGTCTCCGTGGTAACCCTCGTAGATCGCTCCCGCGTCGATGGAGAGGATATCTCCCTCCTTGAGCGCATAGTCGCCCGGGATGCCGTGCACGATCACATTGTTCGGCGAGGCACAGATGACTCCAGGAAAGGGTACCGCGGCCCCCATCCCCTGATAGTTGAGGAAGTTGGACGTGCATCCGTGGGATTCGATGACGTCGGCAGCGATTACGTCGAGCTCTTTGGTGGTGATGCCCGGCTTGGCGGCCTCGCGAATGGCCTCGTGCATGGCCTTGACGGCCCTGCCTGCGACCGCCATTTTGGCGAAGCCGGTTTCATTCTTGACCGTGATCATTCGACTACCGGAGGGCCTCGACGATACGGCCGAAGACCTCGTCAACGCTGCCGACACCGTCAACTTCGGCCAGACGATCACGGTCGCGGTAGTAACCGATGAGTGGTTCGGTGTCCGCTCGATAGATATTGAGGCGATTGCGAATGACATCTTCGGTGTCGTCTGCGCGATCCTGCTCCTCGGCCCGTTGCAGAATGCGGCGAACCAACTCCTCGCTCTCAACGTCAACGGCGATGGCCGTGTCGAAGACATCGTCGCCGTAGGTGTCCGTAAGGGTGTCGGCCTGGGCAGCGTTGCGGGGATAGCCGTCGAGCAAGTATCCGCATGCTGCATCTGGTTGAGCCAGGCGTTCTATCACAAGCGCAGTTACCAGATCGTCTGGCACGAGATCGCCTGCCTCCATGATCGCCTTGGCCTGCATGCCGAGCTCGGTTTCATCGGCTACGGCCTGGCGCAGCATGTCGCCCGTCGAGATGTGCGGTATGCCGAGGAGTTTTGCGATGTGCTGGGCCTGTGTGCCTTTGCCGGCCCCCGGAGGCCCCAAGAGGAGAAGCTTGCGACCCATGGACTAGGCCAGGAAGCCGTCGTAGTCGCGCATCATCAGCTGGCTCTCGACCTGCTTCATCGTTTCGAGGGCAACGCCAACCACAATGAGGATCGAGGTACCCCCGAAGCCGAATTGGATATTGAAGATCGCAGACAGCACCGCCGGAAGAATGGCGATCACCCCGAGAAACACTGCTCCCGGCAGCGTGATCCGTGAAATGACCTTCTCGAGATGCTCGGCCGTGGGTCGGCCCGGGCGTATGCCCTGAATGTATCCACCCTGGCGTTGCACCTGTTCGGCCTGTTTGGTCGGATCAAACTGGAGCGCGGTATAGAAATATGTGAAGAAGACGACCAGGAGAAACAGGATGGAGATATAGAGCGTTTGCATACCGGTGGACACCAGGCCCCCGGTACTGGAGATACCGGTACTACCGGCGGCGGAGAAGTCATTGATGAAGTTGCGGATCGACACCCAGAAGTCCGAGCTGGAAGGCACGATCGTGACGAGAATCGCCGGGAACGCGAGCACCGACACAGCAAAAATCACCGGGATGACACCTGCATTGTTGACCTTCAACGGGATATAGGTGGTGTTTCCGCCCATGACCCGACGCCCACGAACGCGCTTGGCGAACCGGATCGGAATCCGGCGCTGTCCCTGTTCGACAAAGATGATGCCAACCACCATCAACAGAACGATGATGACAAGAAGGACAAAGATCCAGATCGAGCTGCTGGTCTGCCTGGCGATTCCGAATTGACCCGGCAGCGCCGAAACGATGTTGATGAATATCAAAAGCGACATGCCGTTGCCGATCCCGCGCTGGGTTATGAGCTCGGCGAGCCACATCACGAGAGCAGTACCTGCCGTCATCGTTACGACAACCAGCAGAATGGTTCCGGCGTTGTCGTTCGTAATCGGATTGATGCCACCCGTGAGGCTGCCGCTGCGGAACAAGAACGTAAACCCGAACGCTTGCAGGACCGCCAGGACCACGGTTGCATAGCGGGTCCACTGGGTGATTCGATGACCTTCGCCCTCCTCCTGCATTTTCTGAAGGCGAGGGATCACGCCGGTCAACAACTGCATGATGATGGACGCGGTGATGTAGGGAATAACCCCGAGTGCGAACACCGAAAGCTGCTCCAACGCCCCACCTGAGAAGAGCGAGAGGAGGCCGATGATGCCGTTTTGCTCTCCGCCCTCCGTTATGGCTTGCACAGCCTCCGGATCGACACCCGGAGACGGAATGGCCGCACCGATGCGATACAGCAGGACAATGTAGAGCGTGAAGAGAATCTTGTTCCGGAGATCCGGAACCTTGAACATGTTGCGGTAAACCGACAGCATGATCAGTCGATTACTTCGACGGTGCCGCCGGCCGCCTGGATCTTTTCAACGGCTCCAAGTGAGAATGCATGTGCCCGCACGGTCAGCGGGGTCAATAGATCGCCATTTCCGAGAACCTTGACCCGTCCACGCTTCTTGATCATGCCCTTCGCCCGGAGCTCGTCCGGGCCCACCGACGTACCGGCGGCAAATGAGTCGAGGGCATCCACGTTGATGAGCGCGAAATACTCTTTGTTCGGATTGACGAATCCCCGCAACTTTGGGACACGGCGGCTGAGGGGAATCTGGCCTCCCTCGAAGCCCGGCCGCACGGTGTTACGGGCCTTGGTTCCTTTGGTACCACGTCCGGCGGTCTTGCCGCGGCGGCCGGCCTCTCCTCGTCCGACGCGAACCCTACGTTTGCGGGATCCGGGAGCCGGCTTGAGGTCATGCAATTCCATTAGATCTCCTCGACGTCGACCAGATGACGAACCCGATGCACCATGCCACGGGTCTGTGAATCGTCTGGACGTTCCACGCTCTGGCGAATCTTGCGAAGCCCGAGACTGCGCATCGTGGCGCGCGCTTTCGGTTTCTGCCCGATCGTCGAACGCACCATTGTGATTTTGAGCTTATCTGCCATGATCCTTTATCCCTGGTCTGGCCTGGACGATCGGACCATTTCCGCAGAGCGATAGGACGCCAGCAGTGCGGGGGGAACAATCTCGTCTACTGATTTTCCCCTCAGTGCAGCAACATGATCCGGACGACGCTGTCCCTTGAGACCGGCGATCGTCGCCTGCGCAGTGTTGATGTGGGTTGGCGAGCCGAGCGACTTGGCCAATACGTCCCGAATGCCGGCAGCTTCCAGAATCGCACGAACTGCACCGCCTGCGATCACCCCGGTACCGGGAGCGGCGGGCTTGAGCAGCACACGGGAGGCACCGTGGCGACCGATGATCTCGTGGACAATGCTTCCACCGGCCATCGGCACATCGAACATCTCACGCCGCGCGATCTCGATTGCCTTCTGAATGGCAGCAGGAACTTCTTTGGCCTTGCCGTAGCCGAGGCCAACCTTGCCGCGGTTGTCACCTACGGCCACGAGGGCGGTGAACGAAAACCGACGCCCACCCTTCACGACCTTGGCGACGCGATTGATGTATATGACGCGCTCGTCAAAGCCCGAATCATCGCGGTTGCGGTTTTGTCCGCCTCGTTGGCTCACAGTTGACTCCTCATTAGAACTTCAGTCCTCCCTCGCGAGCACCCTCGGCGAGTGCTTTTACCCGGCCGTGATAGGGATTGCCGCCTCGATCGAAGACGATGGTTTCGACCCCGGCTGCGCGGGCCCGCTCGGCGAGCATCCTGCCCACCTCGGCTGCGGTCTCACGATTGAGCGATCGGCTGCGCATGGCAGGCTCCTGCGACGAAGCCGCAGCCAGCGTACGGCCTTGAACATCGTCGATCACCTGGGCATAGATGTATCGGTTGGATCGATACACGGCGAGGCGTGGCCGCTCGGTCACCCCGTGGACGCGCTTGCGAACCCGGATCTGGCGGTGCTTTCTGGCTGCCGTTCGATTGAATGTGCTCATGATCTTTCCTACGTTTCCTAGCCGCCCGCAGCAATGCCGGCTTTACCGGCCTTACGAACAATTCGCTCGCCGGCGTACCGGATGCCTTTGCCCTTATAGGGCTCCGGAGGGCGAACCTTGCGGATGTTGGCCGATACCTGGCCTACCTGTTGTTTGTCGATGCCGGTCACGATGATCCTGGTGGGATCCGGGACTTCGAAGCTCACTCCGTCCGGGGCATCGATGTTCACGGTGTGGGAGAAACCGACGCTCAATTCGATTGTGCTACCCCGGAGAGCGGCACGATACCCAACACCGTGTAGCTCGAGCTGCTTGGTGTATCCATCGACTACCCCGGTGACCATGTTGGCCACAAGGGCTCGCGATAAGCCGTGCATCGCTCGTGAGCGACGCTCGTCGTTGATCCGGTGAACGACAATCGAGTCGTCTTCGACAGCGATCGTTACTTCCTCGGGAAAGTCTTGTTCAAGTGAACCCTTCGGGCCCTTGACCACGACATGTGATCCTTTGACCGTCACATCAACGTTGCCCGGCTTGGCAACCGGTTGTTTGCCAATTCTGCTCATTACCAAACCTCACACAAGACTTCGCCACCGAGCTTGCGGCGACGGGCTTCGCGATCTGCCAGAACCCCCTGGGAAGTGGAGATCACGGCGATACCGAGACCTCCTTGCACACGGGGAAGATCCTTGGAACCGCTGTAGACACGGCGACCAGGCTTGGATACGCGCCTGACACCGGTGATGACACGTTCGCGTCCGGGTGCATATTTCAGCGACATCTTCAACTGTTGGCCCGCCTTGGCCGGAGTCACCTCGAAACCACCCAGAAATCCCTCGGCTGTAAGGATCTTGGCGATCTCAGCCTTCAAGTTCGATGACGGCATGACGACTTCAGGGTGATACACCTTGTTGGCGTTGCGAATGCGGGTCAACATATCCGCGACTGGATCGGTTACCACGATGCCTTCCTTACTCCAGGCAACTCTCCCTTGAGCGCCAGTTCACGCACGCAAATACGGCACATACCGAACTTACGAAGGAAGGCGCGAGAGCGCCCGCACTGGCGACAGCGGTTATAACCACGCACCTTGTACTTGGGTGGGCGCTGCTGCTTTGCGATGAGTGATTTCTTTGCCATTAGACGTTTGCCTCCTGTCGGCGGAAAGGGAACCCGAGGGCATCGAGCAACGCCTTGCCGCCGACGTTGTCGGTTGCGGTCGTTCCGATCGTGATGTCCATTCCCATGATCTTGTTGACCTCGTCGTAGTCGATCTCTGGAAAGATCAACTGTTCGGTGACGCCGAAGCTGTAGTTGCCGTTCCCGTCAAAGGATTTGGGATTGAGCCCGCGGAAGTCTCTGATGCGGGGAATGGCGAGCGACACGAGGCGGTCATAGAACTCCCACATCCGCCTGCCGCGCAACGTCACGGAGACGCCGATTGGCATACCCTCGCGCAGCTTGAATGTTGCGATCGATTTGCGTGCGCGATTGAGACGTGGCTGCTGGCCGGTGATCACGCGGAGGTCGTTGATGGCACCGTCCACGATCTTCGAGTCGCCGACGGCATCGCCAAGGCCCATGTTCACCGTGATCTTCGACAGCCGGGGAACCATCATGACGTTGTCGATACCCAGTTGCTCTTTGAGCTGAGCAGCGATTTCGTTTTCGTATTTCTCTTGCAGGCGGGGCTTCATAGTTCTTTCCCACAATTGGAACAGACGCGAATCTTCTCGCCGTCCTTCATCTTGAAACCGACCCGAACAGGTCGGTCACACTTCTTGCAAACCAGCATGACATTCGAGGCATCGAGCGGCATATCCCTATCCATGATGCCACCGGGATCTTCCTGGCTCCTTGGTTTGCGGTGCTTTTTGGCAACGTTGATACCCTCGACGGTAACGCGCCCGGTCTCGGAAATCACATGAGTGATGGTGCCGGTTTTGCCGACGTCCTTGCCCCGGATCACCTGCACCGTATCGCCTTTGCGCAACTTGGCCATCACAACACCTCCGGCGCCAGCGAGACAATCCGCATGAACCTGGCATCGCGTAACTCGCGAGCGACCGGGCCGAAGATACGTGTCCCGCGCGGGGCCCGCTGGTCGTTGATGAGCACGCATGCATTCTCATCGAATCGGATGTAGGTCCCGTCGGGACGGCGGCTCTCTTTCTTGGTTCGCACAATGACCGCCTTCACCACCTCACCGCGCTTGACCGAACCACCCGGGTTCGCCTCTTTGACAGTTGCGACGATCACGTCGCCAACCCGGGCATATCGGCGGCGCGAGCCGCCGAGCACGCGAATACACAGCACTTCGCGAGCGCCCGTGTTGTCGGCGACCTTGAGCCGGGTTTCTTGTTGAATCATGTTCTGTTCCTATGCCTGATTTCCTGGCGGCTAGCGGGCGCGTTCGACGATCGATTCGAGGCGCCAGCGCTTGGTCTTGGACATGGGTCGCGTCTCTGCCACCCTGACTGTGTCGCCCCGCCTTGCGTCGTTCAACTCGTCATGGACATGCAGACGGGTACGCCGTCCCACCGTTTTTTGATACCTGGGGTGCACCACAGAGTCGCGAATTTCAACCGTGATCGTCTTCTCACGGGCGTCGGACACCACGATCCCCTGGCGAACCTTGCGCCGGTTCCGTACCGTCTCGTCGGGCGTATCACTCATCTGCGGTCTCCTTGGCGGACGTCGCCGCCTTCCATGCTGCAATTTCTTGCTCACGCATGATCGTGGCGATCCGAGCAACGTTCTTCTTCACGGCGCCGATCTCGGCGGTGTTGTCGAGTTGGTTGGTAGCAAGCTGAAAGCGGAGGTTGAAGAGTTCTTCCTTGGCGTCTTCCAACTCCTGGACAAGATCGGCGTATTTCATGCCACGCAACTTCTTGGTCTCCATCAGAAATCCTCCCGCTTCACAAACTTGGTGCGGACGGGCAGCTTGTGGCCTGCGAGGCGGATCGCTTCGCGGGCCAGTTCTTCGTCAACCCCGGAAAGCTCGAACATCACGCGACCTGGCTTCACGACCGATACCCAGAACTCGGGGTTTCCCTTGCCGCTGCCCATGCGTGTCTCGGCGGGCTTGGCAGTGACCGGTTTGTCCGGAAAGATATTGATCCAGACCTTTCCCCCACGCTTGATGTGCCGTGTCATGGCGATACGGGCCGACTCGATCTGGCGGGACGTGATCCACCCGTGGGTGGTTGCCTGCAGGCCGTAGTCGCCGAACGCCACGCTGGCTCCACCCTTGGTAAGACCCCGCCGTCGGCCTCGATGCATCTTGCGGTGCTTGGTTCGCTTGGGCATCAACATCAGGCATCATCCGTTTCTGTACCGGTCTCCGCGTCGGGCTGTTCCGCGGCGGATGCCTCCTCGGCAGGTGTCTCCTCCGCCGGTGTCTCCGCGACAGGTGTCTCCGCGACAGGTGTCTCCGCGGCAGGTGTCTCCGCGGCAGGTGTCTCCTCGACAGGCGTTTCATCGGAAGTGGGCACTTCGGCGGCGGCTGTTGCGCCGGGGTCGGTAGCACCGGTCTCGGCTTCTACGTCCACATCTGCTTCAGAATCGATATCGGAATCGTTGTCGGAGTCGTCGTCACTAGTTGTGCGGTCTGTGGTAGCTCC
>JABDOU010000399.1 GCA_013043085.1 Acidimicrobiia bacterium | reverse complement strand
ATTAAAAACAACAGAACATGCCAACGATAACGCAAATAAAGATATCGGTCATAGCACTATACATAAAAACAAGCAGGTCCGGGCGTGCCCAGATCTCGACCCCGGCGAGCGTCGCTGATCGGACTTCAGGATCACTTGTCGGAACCGCCGAAGATGTCACAAGGACATCCCACTCCGATGCCCGATCTGGCTGATGCCCTGACCACATGTCGATGCCTAGGTCCAGGAGTGGTGCCGAATGAGGCCCAAGGCGCAGGTCAGAACCGCTGACACGGAACCCTTGTTGCGCAAGAATTTTGGCGAGGCCGCTCATCCCTGCACCTGCGATGCCGACCATGTGAATCCGGCTGCCGGGACCGAGGAGAAACTCCGCATCCGGGCTCTTCGATTGTGACATATATCCTGCCGTCTCGAGAGGGTTGTCAGCCACGAGCCGCCTCCTCCAGGACAATCATTGCTACCTGCTCGGCAGCATCCCTGACGGCCAGCGTTCCTGCCGCTCGTGCAACACGTGAGAGGCTATCGGGATCGCCAAGCAGATCGGCGACACTCGACGGCAACCGATTCAGTTGATCCTGGCTCAATGCGATAGCTCCACCCACCTCGACGAGGATGCCCGCATTTTCCGCCTGGTGGGAGGCGGAGCCGAAGGAATAAGGAACCAGGATTGCCGGTGACGACGTGGCCGCCAGCTCAGAAACGGTCAAGGCGCCCGCCCTGCTGACAACGAGATCCGCCGCTGCGTAGAAGTAGGCCATTTCATCCTCGTAGGCGACAACGTTGTGATGGACGAGAGGATTCGGTACCGGTTTGAGCTCGCTCCGGGTACCGGCGATATGCACAACGGCGATGGGATCGTGCGACCACGCCGTTACGAGATCCACGATAGCTTCATTGAGTATCTGTGCTCCCTGGGAACCACCGGTTATCCCGACGACCATCAGTCCGGGATCGATTCCATAGCGCGAGAGTGCCTCCTGGCGGTTGACGTCAGCGAGAACTTCAGCGCGCAGGGGGTTCCCCACGACTTGTCCGCGGCGCAGATCTTTCGTTGCGGCTCGAAATGCCACCAGAACCCGACGGGCGAACGGAGAAGCCAGCCGATTGGCCGTGCCGGCTGTCGCGTTCTGTTCATGCAGTATGAGAGGTACCCGGGTCAATCGTGCGGCCAGAGCGGCCGGACCGGTGATGTATCCGCCCATCGCGAGAACGGCATCGACGCCCTCGTTCCGGATGACCCCACGAAACCGGCGAGCCGCTCTGGCTACGTCGACGATGGCACCGGCATTGCCCTTCCAGTTTCCCGCTAGCCCCCTCGTCGGAACGGAAACTATCGGGTATCCGGCCTCCGGCACGACAGTCGCTTCGAGGCGATCGCCACCGATGAACAGTACGTGATGACCACCAGCACGTAGGACATCGGCAACCGCGAGAGCCGGAAAGATATGTCCACCGGTACCTGCGGCAGCAATCGCGATCACCATTGGCGAAGTCAAGAGTCAGAGCGGGCGATATTGATCAGTACACCGGTCGCGGAAAGCGACACGATCAACGCGGAACCACCCGATGACACAAATGGCAGTGAGATACCGGTAATCGGCAGCGCGCCCGTAACCGCGCCGATGTTGATAATGGCCTGGCCGCCGATCCATGCAACGATGCCAACCGCCAAACAGCGACCGAACAGATCTTTTGCCCGGATCGCAATGACAATGCCGCCGACTGTGAACGTGGCGAAAAGAAGGATTACCCCGAGGGCACCGATGAGCCCCATCTCCTCGCCGATGATCGCAAAAATGAAGTCGGTGTGCGCTTCTGGAAGATAGGCCCATCTCGCCCGGCTTTCACCGAGTCCGATGCCAAACCACCCGCCGGTGCCGAGGGCATACATCGCCTGCACCGGTTGGTATCCATCTCCGGTAGCGTCGGCGAACGGATCGACGAAGGCCATGATCCGATCGAATTGATACGAGAACCGCCATACCGAGATCAGGACGACGAGCGACCCCGCCGCGATCAACCCACCCACATACCGGAGGGGGGCTCCACTCACGAGAAGGACCGCAAGCGCGGCGAAAGAGAGCATCATGGCGGTGCCGAGGTCAGGCTGGGACAGGAGCAACAATCCAGAGATCCCAACTGAGGCGATCACAGGACCGAAGAAATGTCGATAGTCATTCGCGCGATCACCTTTGCGAATCATGACCGCTGACAAGAAGACAATGACCGCGAACTTGGAGAACTCAGACGGTTGGATGGTGACAGGGCCGATCGCCAGCCATCGGCGTGAGCCGCCACCCACGATCCCGACGAGCAGCACAGAGACCAGCCCGATCAGGGATACGGCCAGAATCGGTATTGCCCACCGTTGATACAGCCGATAGGGAACTCTCGCGGAAATGACGAGTGCGATCAGACCGGCGCCCAGCCACATTGTCTGTCGCCGGAAGTAATAGAGGCTGTCTCCGAAACGCTCGAGGGATTCGACGCTGCTGGCTGATAACAGGGCTCCCAGTCCGATCAGCAACAGGAGTGCCACGGGAGCGAGCAGTAACGCAAGTGAGCGCCGACGCGTCAATACTTCGTGTTCCGATGCGACCTGCTCGGCACGCTTGCGGGTGATCGATGTAACCGTCATGGCTGCTCCTGCCGGGAGTCGTCGGAACGACCTGCCAAATACCGCACCTCACGGGCAAACTCTTCGCCGCGAACCTGATAGTTCTCGTACATATCGAAGCTCGTGCAGCCCGGTGCAAGCAAAACGGTATCCCCGGGGCGCGCTAGATCGGCGGCTTTCCTCACAGCATCTCGCATATCGTGTGCAGCAACTGCCTCGATGCCTGTCCGGCCGGCGATGCCAAGCAGATCATCGGAGGCCTCGCCGATCGCAACAAGTGCATGCGGTTCTGCGGCCAGAAGCGGCGTGAGATCGAGCTGTTTGTTTCTTCCTCCCGCGATAAGCACGACGCCCGGGTATGCACGCACGGACATCGAAGCGGCGTGCGGGTTGGTGGCCTTCGAGTCGTTCACGTAGGCAATTCCCTCGAGGACTTCAACCAATTGGCGACGGTGCGGTCCGGTCTCGAACGTATCGATCCAGGTTCGAGTCGGCTCCGGTTCGATTGTGAAGTGTGAAGCCGCACGAACCGCCGCCACCAGATCGAGAGTGAACGCGGCATCCAGGCCC
>JABDOU010000391.1 GCA_013043085.1 Acidimicrobiia bacterium | reverse complement strand
CAATCCGACTGAATTCGGAGGAACGCCAGATGACGCGTTCCATGTTGTCTGCCCGTCGTTGCCCGGCTTCGCGTTTTCAGGAAAGCCGGGCGCAACCGGATGGGGACCACGTCGCGTTGCACATGCCTGGTGTTTGCTCATGAGACGCCTCGGATACGAGCAATTTCTTGCACACGGGGGCGACCTCGGCGCGTCCGTTGCATCGGCGCTTGGCCGTGGCGACTGCGATCATTGCGCGGGCATTCATATCACCCTGGCGATGTATACCGAACCTGTCACGAGTGGCGAGCCTTCAGGCGAAGAGCAACGTGCACTTGACGGTCTCGAGCGATTCCAGCGGACGGGCAGCGGCTATGAGATCCTCCAGAGAACGCGGCCCCAAACGGTCGGGTATGGGCTCGTCGATTCGCCCGTCGCGCAAGCGGCGTGGATACTCGAGAAATTCTGGGAATGGACCGATCACGCCGGAAACGTCGCTGACGTCATCGGGTTGGACGTTCTGCTGGACAACCTCACCGTCCACTGGCTCTCGGCCGATGGATCATCAGCAGCCCGCATGTACTGGGAATCGCATCATGAGATCGACCAACGCAAGGTAACGACGCCAACCGGCGTCACCGTCTATCCACGGGAGATCGTCACGCCGGTACGAGAATGGATGGCACCTCACTATCCGAACATCATCTACTGGAATGAGCAACCCCGGGGAGGGCATTTTGCGGCACTCGAGGTGCCGGAGCTCTTCTTCCGCGACCTCAGAGAGTTCGGCCGCCGAATCAGAGGTGAGTGAGCGATGAAGGCGTGTGGTCGGCGCACGCCCACTTGTGGCGAGCGAAATCCATTGGCCCGTAACCTCCAGATTGTCCTTTAGCCTTGCGCGGATGACGCACGCACACGGCATCTCAGGAGGCGAAGCTGATGCATCCCGCGATCGTCGCCCGCTCAAGATTGCATTCGGTCTCGTTCTGTCTTTTCTGATCGTTCAAGTGGCGGCCGGGTTCTGGACAGGTTCGCTGGCATTGTTGTCGGATGCCGGTCATATGGCCTCCGATGCGCTCGGGATAGGTATGGCGCTCGGTGCCGTTGTTGCAGCGAATCAGGCCTCGGTCAAGGGCTCCAGGACCTACGGTCTCTATCGGTTAGAGATCCTGGCGGCCCTGGCCAACGCCGGGCTGGTTTTTGGCGTTGGGGCATATGTGGTACTTGAAGCCTTCAAACGATGGGGAGACCCGTCTGACGTCGACGTCGTCCCCATGCTCGTAGTCGCCATCCTGGGTTTGGTTGTGAACGTCGTAGTGTGGCGGATCCTGCGCTCCGGAGCCGAAGCGAGCCTGAACATGGAAGGAGCAATGCTCGAGGCTGTCGCAGACCTCGCGGGATCGGTGGCCGTAATCATCGCGGCGATCGTGATAGCGACTACGGGTTGGGTTCAGGCCGACGCCGTGGTTGCCGCTGCCATCGGGTTGTTTGTGCTGCCACGAGCCTGGCGTCTGGGCAGGCGCGCTCTCCGGGTCATCCTCCAGTTCACACCCGAGGGTCTCGACATCGATGCCGTGCGTAGAGACTTGATGGGGCTGGAGGGCGTCGTCGATGTTCATGACCTGCACGTGTGGACGCTCACATCGGCGATGGATGTGGCGTCCGTGCATCTCATGACGACGACGGCCGCGGATCCTCATCGGGTTCTCGATCAAGCCCGCTCGATGCTCGCGTCCGACTTCGGTATCGAACACGCCACCCTCCAGGTCGAACCCCACACCCACGAAGGGTGCACCGAGCTGGCCTATTGAGTGGCAGGTTGCGAGCGTCAGACGGCGGGAGGGATCCCCTCGATTCAATGACCGGTCGGCGGTTGCAGCCGTTCTCCCCAGGCCTGGGTATACCGATCGAGCACCATGGCGATCAGCACCAGTGCCAGGCCCACCTCAGCTCCGAGGCCGAACAAGCTCCTGGTCAGAGCCCGAATCGTTTCGAAACCCAGGCCACCGCCCCCCACAAACCCCGCGATGATGACCATGGCAAGCACCATCATGATGACCTGATTGATGGCAGTCATGATGGTGGGTCCTGCGAGTGGAATTCGAACACCCAGCATTGTTTGACGCGGGGTTGCGCCGAAGGTGCGTGATGCTTCGACGGACTCCTCCGGAACCTGACGGATGCCGAGTGCCGAGATACGTATACCTGGCACGATCGCGTACAAAACCGACGCGATGATGCCCGGCACAACCCCGACGGTGAAGAGGATCACGACCGGGATGATGTAGACCAGCGAAGGAATGGTCTGCAGCGCGTCGAGAATCGGACCCATCGCAGCCTCGATTCGTGGCTTTCTTCCCGCCCAGATTCCGATGGGAATTGCGATAGCAACCGAGATGATGGTCGCTGTCATCACCTGGACGAGGGTGTTGATCGACAGTTCCCACATACCGATCAGGCCGATCACTACCACCGATCCGGCACCGAACAGAGCGAGTTTCCAGTCCTTGACCTTCCAGCACGCCCAGCCCGTTACGAACGGCAGCACGGGCCATGCGAGGGTTTCGGTGAGAAAATCCCTCACCGGTACGACGATGCCCGCCACGATGAAATCGTTGACGGGCCGGGTGATCCACGTCAGATTGTCGCGCGACCACACAACCACGTTGTCAATTGGATCAAAGAGTCGCAACGACCAGACGTCCGGAAACTCAATCACTCCCATTGTCCTGCCTATGACTGTGGCGGCGACCAGCGTTCCGATACCGCCCCACATCCACCGGCGCGGAGTACGTGACAGCGGATCGATGTCGGCCAGGCTGCGCCAAACTCGATCGAGCACGATCGCAACGGCGACAATTGCGAGTCCGGCTGCGATGCCGCGCCCGGTGCGTCGTTGAGAAAGACTCTGGAACACGTTTTCACCGAGTCCGCCGGCACCCATCAGGGCCGCCAGGACGACGATTCCGAGTGCCATCATGATGGTTTGAGTCAAACCCGTGAGGATGGTCGGAAGCGCCATCGGTATCTGTACCTTGAGGAGCGTCTGGCGAGTACTGGATCCGAACATGCGGGCCGACTCGACCGATTGCACCGGTACCTGCTTTATGCCAAGTGTCGTTAGACGAACAACCGGCGCCAGGGCATAGATGACGGTCGCCACCGCCGCATTCACCGAACCAATTCCGAAAAAGCCGATCAGTGGGAGAAAGTAGACGAACGCCGGGACGGTCTGCATTGCATCGAGGATTGGTCTCAAGAACTTCTCGACAGTCGGACGAAGGGCGGCCCATATGCCGAGCGGAACTCCGATCAGGACCGCAATCATCACAGCAACCGACATCAGCGCCAGCGTCTCCATCGTTGGCTCCCACAAACCAATCAGGCCCGTGTAGATCAGCACCGCCGCAGCTACGAGTCCTTGCTTCCACATCTTGACCCTGGCGGGGATGAGAAATGCACCACCGACCACGACATACCAGGGGAGCCAAAGCAAGACCGCTTCGATTCCGTCGATGGAGAAGTTGAGTACATCCGTGAGCGGGTTGAAGAAGCCCGTGAAGAGGCCGTGAGATCGTCGATTGGCGCGGATCCAGGCACCAAGGGCGTCGAAAGGATCAGAAATGAACGTGTCGAGTGCAGCGGGGAAACCGTCGGAAGAGGCGAATGAGGCTTGCAATACCACGACGCCCACGATCAGGGTCAGCCAGGGGATTGCTTTTCTGAGGGTGTCTGATGAGATTGCTTGCCAGGCCGGAGCGGTCCCGGTCGTCATATCTCGAGAACCCGGGCCACAGCTTGCCGATCGATCATGCCCACCGCTACGCCATCGGTGTCGATCACCTCCATGGGCTCGGAACGAGTGAGCAGTGAGGGGAGTATTGATTCAATCGATGCGTTCGCGAGCACCCGATCACTCTCGATGTTTGCGCCGTTGAGAGGTTCCATGACGTCTGCGGCAGTCAAGACCTTCGCCTTCGGCACGTCCTTGGTGAACTCGGCGACGTAGTCCGTCGCCGGATTTGTGATCAACTCGGCGGCGGTACCGATTTGATCGAGCGCTCCGTCTTTCATGATCGCAATGCGGTCGCCCAGCTTGATCGCCTCTGCAAAGTCGTGAGTGATGAACACGATGGTCCGATGCATCTGTTCCTGGAGGCGGATGAGTTCATCCTGCATATCACGTCGAATGAGGGGATCCAAAGCCGAGAACGGCTCGTCAAAGAAGAGCAGTTGAGGGTCGACCGCAAGCGCCCTTGCCAGGCCAACCCGCTGTTGCATCCCGCCCGACAGTTGTTGTGGGTAATGGTTTCCCCACCCTTCGAGGCCTACGATTTCCAATACCTCGAGAGCCCGCTCCGCTCTCTGCTGCTTTTTGACACCCTGAATCTCGAGCCCGTATGCCACATTGTCGAGCACACGCCGATGCGGCAACAATCCGAAATGTTGAAACACCATGGACATTTTTTCGCGACGTACTTGTCGCAGATCCGCCTCGCTCATGCGAGTGAGATCGCTCCCATCGAGATCGATCGAACCCCGGGTCACGTCAGTCAACTGTGCGATGCATCGGATCAACGTCGATTTTCCGGAACCGGATAAACCCATGACGACGAACGTCTCGCCCCAGTTGACGTCGAAGGTCACATTGTGAACACCGACTGTGCAGTTTGTGGCACTGAGGATCTCGGCTCGGCTGGCGCCCTTCTCGGCCATGTCGAGCGCTCGCTCTGATTTTGTGCCGAAGATCTTCCAAACGCCGGTGAGCTCTAGACACGATGCATTGGCCTCGTCCATAGTCGCAATCTAGCCTCTGATCTATCGGCGATTTCAGATGCTGAAAAGCGGGTCGCCGCAAGGAGGAGAATCTCATGAAAAAACTCTTAGCCCTGTTACTGACTCTGGCTCTCGTAGCCGCAGCATGCGGCGGCGGCGAATCCGGCACCGAGACGACCGTGAGCGGCGAAACCGAAGGCGGCGTCGATGCCGACAAGCCAACGATCAACTTGATTGTCAACCCCTGGACGGCCTCGCGCATGAATGTCGAAGTAGCCAAGCTGATCATCGAGGAAGAACTCGGATACCCGGTCGAAAGCACCGAGGTCAACGAGAATGACGCCATGTTTACCGGCATGGCAGACGGAACCCTCGACGCAGTCCTCGAGATCTGGCCGTCCGGGATCACGGACGCCGAGCGTACCTATTACGAGGACGGGTCCGTTGTGGACCTGGGAGAACTGGGTGCAGTCGGAAAAATCGGTTGGTTCGTGCCGAGCTATGTGATCGATGAGCATCCCGAACTGGCGACCTGGGAAGGTTTCGCGGACCCGGCCCTTGCCGGGCTGTTCGCGACCGCGGAAACTGGTGACAACGGCCGGTTCCTCGGCACTGACCCGTCGTACTCACAATATGACGAGCAGATCATCGAGAACCTCGGTTTACCGCTCGAAGTCGTGTTTTCGGGCTCTGAGCCGGCAACGGTGGCTGAAGTCGAGGCTCGGGTAGCAGCTCAGGAACCGCTGGTTCTCTATTGGTGGACGCCTACCGCCGCGGTGGCAAAGTTCGATCTCGTTAATGTCGAGCTTCCTCAATACACCGACGATTGCGGCGCCAGCGCGGCAGCTGGTGACGGCGGAGTCGACTGCGACTATCCGGAAGACGTCATCGTCAAGGCAGCCTCCGCGATGCTGCAGGAAAAGGCGCCCGACGTCTTCTCGTTCCTCCAGAACTTCACCATCACAACCGAGGATCAGCTCTCGATGCTTCCTCCCGTCGAGATCGACGGCGATGATCCGGCAGCTGTAGCCGCCAAATGGGTAGCGGAAAACGAGGCCATTTGGAAGTCGTGGCTCGTCTAACCATCTGAAATGTCTGAATGAGATTGGTCCCTCTTTACGAGGGACCAATCTCATTGTCGAGCCGCCAGGACTCGAGTGATTGGCCGCTTCCGATACAACGTGTTAGTAGCGGTAGAAACCCTCGCCAGTCTTGCGTCCGAGCAGACCGGCGTCGACCATGCGTCGCAATAACGGTGGGGCTGCATAGAACGGATCGGCGAACTCCGCATACAGCACCTCCTGGACGAACAACATCGTGTCCAATCCAATGAAGTCGGCGAGCTCCAGAGGACCCATCGGATGGTTAGCTCCGAGTTTCATGCCATTGTCGATGTCCTCGGCTGATGCGAAGCCTTCCTCGAACATCTTGATGGCGTTCACGATGTAGGGCACAAGCAAGTAATTGACGATGAACCCGGCGCGATCCTTGGAAAGGATCATTTGTTTACCGAGCTGTTCGCCAAGAGATCGCGCTCGTTCGACCGTTTCTTCAGATGTTTTGAGTGATTGCACCAGCTCGAGCAGTGCCATAACAGGAACCGGATTGAAAAAGTGCGTGCCAATGACTTTGTCAGGCCGGTTGGTTTGAGCCGCCAACTTGATGATCGGTATGGAGCTCGTGTTCGAGGCCAGAATCGCATCGGGGTCAGTAACGATCGAGTCGAGTTTGGCAAACAGGTCTTCTTTCAGTGCGAGGTTCTCGACAATCGCCTCGATCACGAACTGACGATCCGCCAACTCCCCGGGTTCGGTGCTGAACTGAAGCCTGGCGAGCGTTGCATCCGCATCAGCCCGGCTGATCTTCTCGCGTGACACCGCCTTCTCGAGGCTCGCTGAGATCCGGCCCTGTGATTTTTCTGCAATTTCTGCCGCCGCCTCGACAATGACAACATCTATCCCCGCCTTGGCGGCGACTTCGCCGATTCCTGCTCCCATCTGGCCGCCCCCGACAATTCCGAGTCGTTCAATCGTCATGAGAGTCCTTTGGCTTTACAAAATGGATGAGAACGCCTGAAGGATCCCAAATGTGTGTGACCAGGGCGTACCCCTCGTCGTGAATGGCATTGGTCTTGAGCCCGAATTGTTCTGCCACCGTTCCCGCTTTGGACTCCCATTCCTCGATGTCGTCGACGGTGACGTGAATCATGAAGTTCCAGGCCCAGTCCTTCACATAGAAGTCCTGGAGGTACATGCGGGTGTCAGCCAGTTCCAATTCGGCCAGGGACTTGTCATCCGCGAGCCAGAGCTGTTTCCATCCCAGAGCCTTGTAAAAGTCGAGGGACCTTTGGAAGTCCTTTGCGGGCACAAAAACCTTCACATCCATCGCGTCAGCCAATGATGCCTCCTCTGGTCATTGCCTCGATGTCGAGAGCTGCGTCGAGTTCGGCTTCGGTGAGGTCGGTTAGCTCCGCTGCCACCTCTCGTACCCCCCGATTTGATGCGAAGGCCTCTTTGGCGATTCGGGCGGCAGCGTCGTAGCC
>JABDOU010000370.1 GCA_013043085.1 Acidimicrobiia bacterium | reverse complement strand
GACCGCCGTCGCGAGCAACGGATTCGCGAGCGCAAGCATCAGGACGAGAAGATCGCCCGTCTCGAGGAGGGCATCCGGCGCTTCAAAGGAACAACCGAAAAGATGGCGAAGCGCGCTCGCAGCTGGGAAACCAGGGTCGATCGCATGAAGAGCGAGTTGACCGAAGTTTCCCGGGAGGGCAGAAACGTCACGGTCCGATTCCCGATGCCTGAACAGAGCGGTCGTATTCCACTCGAAGCTCACGACCTCGGCAAGGCCTTTGGTGACAATGTTGTGTTTCTCGATGTCGATGTCGTGATTGAACGAGGCGAGCGTCTGCTCATCCTTGGCCTCAACGGTGCAGGCAAAACCACGCTCCTGAGGATCCTGGCCGGGGTAGAGACGCCGGACGTGGGTTCGCTCGACGTTGGTCACAATGCCAAGCTCGGCTATTACGCCCAGGAGCACGAACAGATCAAGCGGGGTGTCACGGTGTTCGATCACGCTCGCGAAGTCTCGACCGAGCCGGATCAAGTACTCCGGTCACTTCTGGGGCACTTCCTGCTGGCAGACAAGGTCGACCAGGATGCGGGGACGCTGTCCGGCGGCGAAAAGACCAAACTGGCGTTGGCCCAGCTCGTGCTGTCAGGACCCAACCTGATGCTGCTCGATGAACCAACCAACAACCTGGACCCGCAGGCCAAAGTCGCGCTCCTCGAGGCGCTCCGTGTATACCCGGGGTCGATGATTCTCGTCAGCCACGACACGGACTTTGTCGCCGGACTGGGCGTCGACAGGGCGATTCTGATGCCGGAAGGAACCACGTCGTACTTCGACGAGTCGCTACTGGATCTGGTGGCACTGGCCTGATTCGAGCGCCCGACCATTGCGTCAGCCGGTCGAAGCAACATTCAGGACTGGCGCCTCTACGTGACACACCCTGGTTTCGATACCTTGTGCACCGGAGTCTTCAAGAAAATGGAGGTGTGTCATGCCTGCTGCAACGAAGTCGGTTGAGAAGCTCGACCTCAAGAAGAAGTACAAGCACCTGTACCTCCCGTCTGCCAAGGAGGTCACGTTTGTGGAGGTGCCAGAGTTGCAGTTCACGATGATCGACGGTCAGATCGGTGCCGGCGTCCTTCCCGGTGACTCTGAGGAGTTCGTCGACTCGATGGGCGCCATGTACGGCGTTGGGTACACCCTCAAATTCATGTCGAAGCTCGATCCCGAGAACCCGCTCGATTTCACCGTCATGGCCATTGAGGGTCTGTGGTCGACCGAATCAGGACGGTTTTCTTTTGATAGCAAGGTCAAGGAGCCGTGGCTCTACACGCTGCTCATGTTGCAGCCGGATCACATCACCCCCGATATGTTCCAATCCGCTGTCGACCAGGCCCACGACAAGCGACCCGGTCCAGCGTTTTCCAAGATGCGCATGGAGCGATGGTGCGAGGGTCCTGCGATTCAACTCATGCACATCGGCCCATACGCTGACGAGCCCAGGTCAATCGCGATGATGGACGCCTATGCCCAGGAGCACAGGTTGGAGCTCCACGGCCGCCACCACGAGATCTACCTGGGTGACCCGCGCAGGGCGAAACCAGAGAACCTGAAGACGGTGCTTCGCCACCCGGTCAAGACGTCTTAGCGCCGGGGACCGAACCGAACCTGCGTGCATCACCCACGACAGGTTTGGAAAGCCCCTGTATCGGACGTTGCCCCTGTTCAAACGGGCACAGACGCTGATCGACAGAGTGCCCGCACCTGTCATCCGGCGAGGCCGACAACGGCCAACAGGAGTGACACCATGAGATTGAGGAGTACGAGACCGACGATCACCCAGATCACAATCGTGATCCATCGATCTATCTGATCGTTTCGGGGATCCGCAGGCGGAGCGGCGTCGCCGAGGAGCGCCCTTCGTGCACGGCGCAGGTTTGCCGAGAACACCAAACCCATAGCCGGCAACACAACCAGTGTCACGGCGTGTAGCACGCCCATCAGCAGGAGCAAGCCGCCAATTCTGCGGATTTCGAACTCGATCCAACGTGCGAGATTCTCGGTTCCGGCGACGAAGGCAGGCGGCGAATATTGAAGTGTCATGAAGGTAAAGGCACCGAAGATCAAGTAGTAGGCGATGTCCATCAGCGTGAGAAAGCTGCGGCCAGTCGCCGGGTTCGAACGAAAGACATCGCTTTCGAAGCTGGTCCCAAATCTCCGGATGGTTGGCCCAAGCACGAGCACGATGCCAACCATGACACCGGTCGCCAGCACTTCGAGCGTCCAGAAGGGCATTTCGAAGGAATCATCGACGCGATCGATCGCGATGTAGAGGTAGACGGCTATGAACGACAGTGATGCCACCACCGCCGCGGCGATGCGCCGCGCTCGCAGGCGGTGAGCTGCATCTTCTTCGATCGATCTCTGCACCTTTGCAAAAAGATCGGAACTCGGCTCATAGAGATCAGCGATTCGGAACGCCTTAGTCAGCTGCTCTTCGACGCTCATTGTCCTCTCCCGATCGTTTCTCGGAGGGATGCCAGGCCTCGACGACAGTGTGTCTTGACGGAGTTTGGTGAGATGCCCAAGGTCTCGGCGATCTCTCTCTCCGAAAGCTCGAGATAGAAACGCAGGAGGATGCAGTCGCGCTGGCGGGGAGATAACCCCCGTACTTCGTCGAGTAACAGGGTCTGCTGCTCGTTGAGGACGAGGCGATCGTCGGGTGCCTCAGGCGTTGTCCCCGAGGGGGTCGCTTCTTGATGTCGTAACGACATCAAGCCTCGTCGGTTGTGGTCACGGGCGAGGTTGATCACAATCGATCTGAGATAGGGTGCAGCCTTGTCCTCACTACGAATACGGTGAGCCGACCTGTGCAAGCGAATGAAGGCTTCCTGGACGAGGTCTTCGGCGGCATTCCGATCGTCGGTGAAGAGACGAGCCAATCGCACCAGTGCAGCACCCTGCTGGTCGAACAAGCGAACGACGAGCGCATCGCGGTCTACCCGGACGGCTGCTGACGCGACCTCCCGTGCCCGTTCGACCGCCATGAGAAGCCGGCGGATTGGCACACTCCTCAGGCCGTCGGCGAGCGACGTTGCGGTCATGCGATTTCTGGCTGACCTGTGTCGTCCTCCATGCGACGTGACAACCCGAGCAACCGGCCCACGATGGGGAGGCTGAGCACGTTGGCACCGTGCAGGACCCCCATCAATAGGAGCATCCCGCCGAGGCGAACCGTCTCGCCACGGAGTTGGTCGGCGCCGACCGTATCGGCCCAACCGGTGTCGGGTTCGAAGTGCGTGGTGAAGAGGATGAACGCCGTGAAGATGAGGTAGTACGCAATATCCATCAACACGATGTAGCTCTTGCCCGTCCTCGGGTTGGCGCGAAAAACGTCGGCTGCATAGCTGCGACCGAACCGTTTGATGAGCGGTCCGAGGACCAGGAGAGCCGCGATCAGCACACCAACCGTGATTAGCTCGAGTATCCACCAGTCCATATCACGCCTCTCTCTGGTTCATCCTGACAGATGAACCAGCCGGTTGGGCACTTTTGAGCAGGTGCCGCCAATTGCATGAGCGGTGCGTGCCCCCACACCCGGACGGGCACGACGCTCCCGGTCTGTCGAATTCGGCTCAAACCGCTGCCGGGATGTTGTCCTGTGAAGAGGTCACGCGCCGTGACAGCACGAAACTCCCAAACGCAGCGCCCATGGTGGCGAGGAAGTACGAAATCGCCCACGCAATGGGATAGTCGCCGTACGAGTCGGGCGTGCCCACCCTAAGAGCCGTCAACACGACAAAGGCTGCCACCCCGGCCGCCATCGCTCCAGCCACGATCAGAGTCGCTCTTCGCACCTGGGGCAGTCCAATTGCAAATAAGACCTTGGCGATCGAGTACAGCGCGGCCCATAGCGGAACAGCCCAGAACACCACGACGGTTGCGGCCAAGCCGAGCGCGTAGACCGCGATCCCGGCCTTGACTACCGGGCTGCGATGGTGGGCGGGTGCAACGCCCAGCATGGCCAACAGCGTGAACACTCCCGCGGCGACCAGAACCACCCAGCCGATCAAATTCATTACGTTGCCGTCTTCTCCAAAGCGGTTGAAACCTGCCACAACCGACCAGATGACAGAGCTGATCACCCACGCGACCGCCGCGATCTGGGCAAAAACTCTCGTGCGTTCGGAAAAATCCGTCACTTCTCCTCCTTGTCTTCACTAGTAAGACGAAGAACAACCGCCGATGGGTGACACGGTTCAAAGATTCCGTTCTAATTCGACGGCTGACGCGGTGGATCTCTCGAAGCAAGAGGCTTTCCTAGGGATGGCCGAATTTCAGGTGGCTCGTAGGCCCGTGTTGGCGACGACGAGCTCGGCAATGCGTTGCTCCAGGATTGAGATCAGTTGTTCGACGTCAGCCGATGCGTCGGGAACGTCAGACCAGTCGATGAGGGTGGACGGAACGGCGGGCAAGTCCTCGACATCACAACCGAGCGTCACGACCAGGTCGGCGGCTTCGATGTCGGCACCTTCAACCCGACGGGGCGGGTCGGCGTAATCGAGACCGCGCGTGTGGAGGGCGTTGAGGGCAATGGGGTTTAGCGTGGCGTCGGGTTCGGTTCCGGCGTTGTTGGCGACCACATCTACTCCCCGACGTTCGGCCAGATCCCGCGTCAACGCGGTGGCAATTACGGATTTGGCGGCTCCGTGTGGACATAGATACAGGACGCGCATGATCAGACCAGTCCTGAGATGAGGCCGACGAACGCTGCCGCGGACACGACATGGAGGATCCTGGCGTTGTACCGAAACAGCGCAACGGCCGCTGCCACTGCCAGAACCAGGGCCAGGGGGTCCAACGTGGCCCAGTCAGGCACCAGCAGACGGGCCCCGAGCACTTGCTTCACGTCGACGTTTTCAAACAGCGTGTAGATGGAGAACCAGGCACCGAGGTTGAGTACAACTCCAACGATGGCGGCTGTGATCGTCGACAGGGCACCGGACAAGGCCGGCCGGTTCTTCAGGCGTTCGACATGAGGGGCACCGGCGAGGATCCAGAGGAATGACGGCACGAAGGTAACCCAGGTGGTCAGGACGGCGCCGAGCACGCCTGCCACCACCGGCGAGAAGCTACCTGGATTTCGATAGGCACCCAGAAAACCGACAAACTGTACGACCTGGATGAGTGGACCGGGAGTGGTTTCGGCCAGGCCAAGACCGTCAACCATCTCTCCCGGGTTGAGCCAGCCGTAGACGTCGACCGCCTGCTGTGCCATGTATGCCAGGACCGAGTAAGCGCCGCCGAACGTGAAAACCGCGGCTTGAGAAAAGAACACTCCGATATCGGTCCAGACAGAACCGGATCCTGTCGCCATGGCGATCACGCCAATCGGCACCAGCCAGAGCGTGAGTCCCAACCCCATAGCTCGCGCGGTGCGACGCCAGCCGATTTTCGGAGCTGTGGTGTCACTATCGACGCGGTGTTGCTCGATCGTCACGAAGGTGTCGGGGCTATGGCGGGCGCCCACGAATCCAATGAGACCCGCCAACAGCACAATGAGCGGAAACGGCAGTTCGTAGAAGAAGATCGCCACAAATGCCACAAGTGCGATGAACAACATGGTCGGATTCTTGATCGTCCTGAGACCGATCCGCATGACCGCGTGGGCGACGATCGCGATCACAGCAGGCCCGATTCCGCGGAAGAGACCCTGTACCCAGGCGACGTTTCCCCATTCGGCGTACAGAACGGAAAGAGCCAGAATCGACACGAAGCCCGGGACGATGAAGAGCCCGCCCGCCAGAAGCCCGCCCCGTACCCCTTTGCGGAGCCAGCCGAGATATGTTGCGAGCTGCTGAGCCTCCGGGCCCGGCAACAACATGCAGTAGTTCAGTGCATGCAGGAACGACGACTCGCCGACCCAGCCCCGGCGTTCGACGATTTCATCATGCATGGCGGCGATCTGGCCGGCAGGACCACCAAAGCTGTTCGCTGCGACGGTACCCCACGCCTGATAGTCATCGCGATCCAGGTGAGGACGGCCGGTCCTGGTGGGTGCAGTCATGGCGCCAGCCTACGAAGCTGTGACGTGGGTCGGACCAATCGACTATGGGCCAACTCCAAACTCTGTGTACACCTGCTGGTGCTCGTAAGGCCATGCCACGGTTTGGCGAGTTTCCAGCCCTTCTTGGTCGTAGTCACTCAGCGAAATACCAATCAGCTCGAACGGCTCGCCGACGATGTTCGTTCCCCTCCAGGTCCACAATGATCCGCCCTGCGAGCCGTCGGAACACATCCACTTGTGCCAGACGTACGTCTCGGCATCCACGGCCTCTCGGAACAACGTGTTGAACCAGCCTTGACGAGTCTCAACGATGCCGTATGCGAGGTCATGTATGACGGCACCCGGCGCTACGTACTCCATCAACTGATCGAGCACTTCCTCTTCCGAGCCGTATGAGGCCGGATCTGAAACGATCAGGCCAGTCCTTTCGGCGGAAACGCTCGAGTTGACGAATCTCTGTTCGGCGAGTCGTTTCTCTTCCGCCAGATCATCTCGTTCGGCAGTTACCAAGACGAGCTCATCCTGCAGTATCTCGTTTTGTTCCATCGCCTGCGACCGTTCGTTGGACACGGTCGCAAGTTGGTTTTGTAACTCGCGAAACTCATCAGTGGAAACCGAATTACCTGAACAAGCACCGAAGATCAGACTTGTCATGGCCAGAAGCATCAATAATCGTGCCATGCTCGGGCC
>JABDOU010000364.1 GCA_013043085.1 Acidimicrobiia bacterium | reverse complement strand
TTGGCGAGTGTCGACCGTAGTTCGTCCGATGTCTCGAACAATCGCCCGAGCCTGAATAATTCGTCAGACACCTGGTCGATCACCTCTTCGCCACGTCCCATCTCGAGGGCCGCACGGGCGTATCCGTCAATCACCGCTCCCACTTAGTTGTTCACTCCTCCGAGTTCGCTGAGATATTGCTCAACGAGCGCCTGCTGAGCGCCCCGGTCAACCGTGCCCGCAACCACCTTCTGGGCCATGTCGACAGACAGGCTGGCGACCTCGCTGCGCATACCTGAAATGACGGAGGCACGTTGCGCCTCGATATCGGCTTTGGCCCTGTCGGCGATAGCAGCTGCTTCATCTTGAGCTCTTGCAACAATATCGGCCTTCATGGTTTCGGCCTGATGGCGTGCCTGTTCGACGATCTGCGCGGCTTCCGATTTGGCTCCGGCGATCTGGGCCTCATAATCGCTCTTGAGCTTCTCAGCCGCTTGTTTCGTTTGCTCGGCGTCCTGCATCTTGCCAACGATTGCGGCTTGTCGTTCATCCAGTGCCTTCTGAATTTGAGGCAGCGCAAAGCGCCAAACGATGAGACCGACGATCGTGAAAGCGATCAGCCCGCCAATCAGCTCGGACGTCGCGGGCAGGATCAGGTCGGTTCCCGACGCTTCCTCCGATGCAGCGATCAGCTGTTGTGACAACAACATCGGCCTAGCCGCCTGCGATGAAGAAGAGCACGAATCCGATCAAAGCCAGGGCCTCGGTAAACGCGATGCCGAGGAACATGGTGGTACGGACCATGCCGGCCGCTTCTGGCTGACGGGCCATTGCCTGGACAGCATTACCGGCCAGAATGCCGATGCCGACACCCGGACCAATGGCAGCCAGGCCATAGCCGATCAGGGCCAACGGGCCTGCGATATTTCCTTCCAACATTTCTTCCTTCTCTCCTTAATGCTCAGGATGCAGCGACGATTCGATGTACACCGCACTCAACAAGGTGAATATGTATGCCTGCAGGAACGCGACCACCATCTCAAAGACGAAGATCGCTATGCCCAGCAAGAACCAGAGAACTCCCCAGAGGGGGTTGAACGTGAAATCGAATGGCTGCACGAACAGGTAGGTGAATCCCGTCACAAGGAGCAGCGAAAGCATCACGTGACCGGCCACGAGGTTGGCAAAAAGCCGAACCGCGAGCGTAAGGGGACGAATCGCAAACGTCGAGAAGAACTCGATGATCCCCACCAGAGGCCTCATGGCCACGGGAACCGATTTCGGCCAGATGATGCCCGTGAGGTAACTGAGCCCGTTCTTTCGAAAACCCATGAACACGAAAATCAGGTAGGTCATGATTGCAAGGAGTGCAGGGATCGCCATCCTGGAGGTGATGGGATAGTTGATGAACGGTGTTATCTCGAAGAAGTTACCAACCAGGATGAACAGGAAAATCGAGAGGAGATACGGCACGTACTTGGTGCCCTCGGGTCCGATGATGTCCTTTGCAATACCATCGCGAACAAATGCCACGAGCTCTTCGACGATCAACTGAAACTTGCCGGGAACTGCCTTCGGCTTACGTAGCCCGAAATAGAGAATGGCTGCCACGACGAGGGTGGCCAAGAAGAAGTAGGCAATCTGGCGAGTGATCTCGACATCGCCGATAGAGAAAAGTGTTGGGAGCTCGAAGAGCTCATTGACCGTGGGCGGTTGACATACGACGTCGGTTGCCGTATCACATTCAAAAGCGACTAGTTCGCCCAATCGAGTTCCCTTTCACGTCCGTGGGCTACCGCCCAAGCTTCAAATCCAACGAGCGCCAGATGGCAGACAACCGCCGCAATCGCCAGCGCCACCCGATCCAGTTCCATGACCTGGCCGAGGCCGAGAATCACGACCGTCAGCATGCCGAGACGGATGAAGAAGCCGAATAACGCGGCCGCATGATAGAGCGCTAATGAAATCTTCGCGGCAAAAGCCAGAAGGACACCAGAAATGTAGAAGTTAGCAATCACCGCCACGGCTCCGATTGCGGCTGCGATGGCACCATCGACCCCCCGGACCACCCCGAGCACAGCAACGATCAGCGGTGCTATCCACCATGCGCGCTTGAGCAGGTGCTTTGTCAAGATGAGTTCGACGGGCGGCCCGGTCAGTCGTGTGGCCACCGCTTGGTTCTGGTCTTGTTCCACTCTTCCTCTGCGTGTTGAGCGACCATATACAACTTATAGAAGCCGGCCGCCGCTCCGATCACAATTCCGATGATGACACCAACCGGCTCACTGCCAAACAGCCAATCTGCGCCGTACCCCAGCAGAAAACCGGCGATCAGAGAACCAAAGAAGTCGAAGCCGTTGTCGAGCCCACGGGTTGCTTCACTCATCGTCGCCATCGCTTGTGATTTCTTTCACAATCTAACAGCGCCCGCGACGAAACTGCAAGCGACCGATGTTCCCGGGCTCAGACATGACCGGTGAAATCCGATGGATATGGAGGAAACTGATCCATCAGATCGGCCGTTGCCGCCGCCACGTCCTTGAGCGATCCCGGATTTCCGATCTGATTGAGGGTCCTTGTGATCAGATCGGCAATGATGGCCATCTGTGGTTCTTTCATTCCTGCGGACGTCACGGACGGGGTTCCTAACCGGATGCCGCTCGTGATCCAGGGCTTGCGAGGATCATTTGGTATTGCATTTCGATTGAGGGTTATGCCTACTTCATCGAGGGTAGAAGCCGCCAGCTTGCCGGTCAGTTCTTCGTCGATCGAGCGGGTGTCCCCCAGCATCAAATGGTTGTCCGTTCCCCCTGAAACCAGCCGTAGACCACCATCCATCAGCCCCTCGGCCAGGGCCGATGCGTTTGCCAGGATCTGCGTGGCGTACGCCTGAAATGCGGGCTGGGAACACAGGTGGAAGCAGACGGCTTTGCCTGCAATTTGGCTGAACACCGCACCGCCCTGGATTCCGGGAAATACTGCTTTGTCGATCTTCTGACCGAACTCTTGTTTGCCCATGATCATGCCGCCGCGAGGTCCGCGCAGAGCCTTGTGGGTCGTGCATGTCACGACATCCGCCCACCCGGCGGGATTCGGCATCGCTTTACCGGCCACAAGTCCGATGAAGTGTGCTGCGTCCACCATCATGATCGCATCGACCTCGTCGGCGATCGCACGAAACCGCTCGTAGTCGAGATGTCGCGAATACGATGAGTAGCCGACGACGATCATCTTCGGACGATGCTCTTTGGCGAGCAACTCGACCTGATCCATGTCTATGCGTTCGGTATCCGGGTCGAGCGAATAGCCCACGAAGTTGTAATCGATGCCCGAGAAATTGACATGAGACCCGTGGGTGAGGTGGCCTCCATGATCCAAGGCCATACCGAGGACCGTGTCGCCATGCTCGAGCAATGCGGTATAGACACCCATATTGGCGGTGGATCCCGAATGCGGTTGCACATTCGCCCATTCGACGCCAAAGAGAGTCTTTGCCCTGTCGATGGCAAGTTGCTCCAGCTGGTCGGTGGTTTCGCATCCCTCGTAATACCGCTTGAAGGGGTAACCCTCGGCGTACTTGTTGGTGAATACCGAGCCGGCAGCCTCCATGACCGAGATTGGCGCGTAGTTTTCGGAGGCGATCAGCTGAATTCCCCGGCTCTGGCGGCCGTTCTCTGCTGCGATCAGGTCGGCAACCTCGGGATCGGCGACCTCGATCGGATCAGACATCTGCACAGGAACCTCCGCCGGAACGTCGAATTTTGCAGCCGGAGTGTAACTAGATCTTGACCGGCCCCGCCCTGAGAATCACAGGTTCCGGGCCGCTGAGATCTACGACCGTCGACGACTCTCCTGCGCCTGCAGCCCCCGGCAGGTAGAAAGCAACCTCTTCGCCGAACATTTCCTGGGCGGCGATACTGTCGACGGCCGGAGCCTGTCCGCTCCGGTTGGCCGATGAAACCAGCAGAGGACCTCCATCGGCAAGAATCTGAAGCGCCACCTGATGCTTTGGCATGCGAACTCCCACAGTCCGGTTTGCCGGATTGCCGATGTGCTCCGGAACACCGGAAGACTTTCTGAGAACAAGCGTGAGCGGCCCTGGCCAATACCGTTCGGCGAGTTCTCTCGCTTTCGGGTTGAACTCGACCACTTTCTGCGCCTGCTCGATGCCAGATACGAGCACGGCTATGGGCCTGTCTGCCGGTCGGCCCTTGACCTCAAAGAGACGATCGAGGGCGGATTCGGAGTACGCATTGACCGCCAATCCGTAGACGGTATCTGTCGGAACTCCGACCACCAGATCCTTGGTGAGCGCCACGAGAGCTTGTTTGATCACAGCCGCACCACGGGGGAATGCGCGACGACGGCGCAATTCAGTTCTCGTTCGAAAAAGACAGCGGACCTCAAATGCCGGACCTCCCATAATCGCCCATCCCACTCGCCCGTGCGCGATTCACACCGGTCCCTACCGGCTCACATAGTATCCGATCGCGTAGCGGGGTCGGCCGGATTGATCCTTTTCTATGCGCACCTGACCGGGGCCCATCATGTCCGCAACGGCCTTGCCATGAGTCTCGCCAATCTCAATGAACACCCTTGCTCCTGACGAGAGCCACTCGCCCATCTCGGAAGTAATCCGTTCGATGACTCCAAGCCCGTCGGGGCCTGCGAACAGTGCGCCCGGTGGTTCGTAGTCTCTCACAACCGCCGGCACCTCCTCGAACTCGCCCACATACGGCGGATTTGCCACAAGCAGGTCGACAGAACCGAGCAAACTCCGATCGAGCGGATCGAACAAGTCGCCACGGTGAAACTCGACACCGAGCCCGGTCAGCTCTCCATTCTCCCGCGCCAGATCTATGGCGTCGGCAGACAGGTCGGTACCGATGACGCGAGATTCTGGATACGCCCACTTGAGAGCCAGTGCAAGATTCCCGGAACCGGTGCACAGATCGACAATCACCTTCGGATCTGGAACATCCGACGTCGATATGTCACGCACTATCAGGTCCCACATGTTTTCAGTCTCGGGGCGGGGTATCAGTGCCCGGCGATCGATGTTGAGCTCAAGCGGACCAAACTCGACGGTGCCTTCGATGTATTGGAGGGGTTCTCCGATGAGAAGCCGATCCACCAGCGCATCGAAACGCGCTCGGACCTTCGGGTGGATCGTATCGATGAGGCCGAGCTGGGAAACCGGAACGTCGAGCGCAAGCGCCATCAGCCGTCGTACCTCGTATGGCTCGACGCCAGGAATCGAAGGTGTTTTCAAGCGCCCTGTGCCAGACGTCGGGTTTGATCGTCGAGGGTGAGCGCATCGATCACCTCATCGAGATCTCCCTCGAGCACACCTGCGAGATTGCGGATGGTCAGGCCGATGCGATGATCGGTGACGCGGTTGTCCTTGTAGTTGTACGTTCGAATCTTCTCACTGCGCTCGCCGGTCCCCACCTGTTCTTTGCGATTCGCCGCTATCTCGGCTTGCTGTTCGTCGATCATGCGCTGGAAGAGCCTGGCACGCAGGATGCGTAGCGCCTTCTCTTTGTTCTGCAACTGAGACTTCTCGTCCTGGCATGTCACTACGAGCCCCGAGGGCTCATGTATGAGCCGAACGGCCGAATCGGTCGTGTTCACCGACTGCCCACCCGGACCTGACGATCGGTATACCTCGACCTGCACATCATTCATGTCGAGATCGAGTTCGACTTCCTCGATCTCGGGCAGCACGGCAACAGTGGCGACCGACGTGTGAACACGACCCTGCGATTCGGTTTTTGGCACCCTTTGTACGCGATGAGGACCGGCTTCGAATTTGAGCCTCGAGTACGCGCCTTTGCCCTTTACGGCAAAGCTGGCATCTTTGAATCCGCCTGTGTCCGACTCACTCGTGGATAGCGATTCGACCTTCCATCCCCGGTTCTCGGCATACTTCGCGTACATGCGCATGAGGTCAGATGCCCACAACGCTGCTTCTTCACCCCCGGCTGCCGCCCGAACTTCGACAATCACATCCTTGTCGTCGTTTGGATCTTTGGGTGCCAGGAGCAGCTGCAGGTCATTGAGGATCTTGTCGGCCTCAACTCGCTTCGAGGCAGCGGTTTCCTTCAGGTAGGCAACCATGTCGGCATCCTGTTCGCCGCCTGCTATGTCGTACGCCTCCGCTGCTTCCGCCTGGGCAGCCAAGAACTCACGATACAGGTCGACAATCGCCTTCAGTTCGGAATGACGCTTGGCAACTTCGGTGTACCGGCCCTGATCATTGAAGAGGTCCGGATCGGAAAACTCGGCCTCAGTGTCAGCAAAGGCGGCCTCCACCTCATCCAAACGCTTTTTTAGAGAGTCATCCATGGTGTGTCGCCCGCAAGGCAGGCTCGCACACGTTGCCGCGCTCGATGACCTCGTCGACCTCCGGTTGGGTCAGCGATGCCAGCAAACTCGAGATTGCCACCTCGACCATTCCGTCGTCGGGTTCCTTCGTGGTGATGCGCTGCAGCTGAATCCCGGGCCACGAAAGGGCATGGAGCCACGATGCCGTAGCAGACGCCTTGAGAAGCTCGTATGCAATACCGGCGATCAACGGGACAAGAACAATCCGGGAAGAGATCGTCCACCACAACGGCGGCTCTGTCAGGCCGAGCAACGTGAACACCAGAACCGCGAGCAATACCACAATGATGAGAAAGCTCGTGCCACATCGCGGGTGCATCGTCTGGTACTTCTGAACGGATTCGACATCGAGCGGGTCGCCCGCTTCATAGGCCCATATCGACTTGTGCTCCGCCCCGTGATACTGAAAGACTCGCGCAATCTCCTTGCTGCGCCCAATGGCCCATATGTATCCAACGAACAGCAGAACACGAATCACGCCCTCGGCAACAGTGAAAACGAGAACGTTCTCACCGCCCGCCGCTTCTTCGGCGAGCTTCGCTCCTCCGAGGGGGAGCAGCATGAACACTCCGACGAAGACGACCAGGGCACCAAACATGGCAATACCCATTTCGCCACGGCTGATCTCGCCGGGGTTCTCGAGTCTCTTTCCAGCCCGTTTCCGCCGCAAACCCGCCAGCGGGCCCCGTGCAGTTTCGATGATTCCCTCGAGCCTCACGCGCTCGTTTTCGGCTTCGCCTTCAGCCGCCTTGTCGGCGGACCATGTGAGCGCCTTGAATCCAAGCGTCAACGATTCGCCCAGGACCAAAACGCCTCGAATAAAGGGGACCTTGGCCCAGTTAGATCGTGCAGAGAGACGCGGCAAATCGTGTGTTTCGGTCTCGATATCGCCGTCGGGTCTACGGACGGCAACAGCCCACGCGTGTGGGCTTCGAATCATGACACCTTCGATGACGGCCTGACCGCCAACCGATGAGGCCGGCGTCGCGACATCCCCGACGGCGTCGGGTGTGCCAGACACTTAGGCCTCCTGTTCGGCCCCGGTGGGTACCTCGTCCGGCGTTGCCTCGCCCCCGGTTTCGCCGCCCGTTCCCGTGGCCGCTTCAGTGGAAGCGGTCCCGCCGCTATCCGCGGCTGCATCGGGACCTGGAGCTGCAGCCGCTGCCTCAGGAGCCGCTGCCTCAGGAGCGGCTGACTCGGGAGCCTCGGCTGCGGGAGCCTCGACTGCAACGTCTGACGACTTCGCAGCAGGCTCGTCTTCTTTCTTCTCCTGGCGTTTGACCGGTTTCGGCAGCGTGACCTTGGCCTTGGCGGCGTCGGCCTTGGCTTTGGCCCGGTCGGCGGCCAGCTTCTCAGCGATCTTCTTTTCGGTTGCGGGATCTTTGGCATCGACCCGCTTGCGGAAGCGCTCTACCCTGCCCCCGGTGTCGACAAGACGCTGTTTGCCGGTGAAGAAAGGATGGCATTCGCTACAGAGCTCGACACTCAAGCTCTCACGTACCGAACGCGTTTGAAATGACCGGCCGCACGAGCACGTCACGGTCGTATCGACATAGTCGGGATGGATATCAGCCTTCATGACTCCCTTTGATGTTCTTACTTGCCCGTCTTGGCGATCTCAGCCAAGAACTCGGTGTTGGATTTGGTTTCTTTGAGTTTGTTGATGAGTAATTCAAGAGCAGGGGCTGCTTCAAGTGCGAGCAGCACCCTGCGCAGCTTCCACACCTGAGCCAGTTCGTCTGGATCAAACAACAACTCTTCCCGTCTTGTTCCCGACTGTGTGATATCAACGGCGGGGTAGATCCGCTTGTCGGCCAGCGATCGGTCGAGGCGAAACTCCATGTTGCCGGTCCCTTTGAATTCCTCGAAGATGACCTCGTCCATCTTCGATCCCGTCTCCACCAGGGCTGTACCCACGATGGTGAGGCTTCCGCCTTCTTCGATATTGCGGGCAGCGCCGAAGAAGCGCTTCGGTGGATACAGTGCCTGAGAATCGACGCCACCGGACAGAATCCGACCGGAAGCGGGCATCGCGAGGTTGTGCGCACGGGCCAGCCTGGTGATGGAGTCGAGCAAGATCACAACGTCGGTGCCCTGCTCAACCAAACGTTTGGCACGCTCGAGGGCGAGTTCGGAAACCTGCGTGTGCTCCTCAGCTGGCCGATCAAACGTCGAGTACACGACGTCTCCCTTGACCGAGCGTTGCATGTCAGTCACTTCTTCGGGACGCTCGTCCACGAGAACCACCATCAGATGGCACTCAGGATTGTTGAGAGCGATCGAGTGAGCAATCTCTTTCAGAACGGTGGTCTTACCGGCTTTGGGCGGCGAAACAATCAAGCCGCGCTGACCCTTTCCTATCGGACAGATCAGATCGATGATTCTTGCGAGGATGTCGTTCTTGTCTCCATCGCGCTCCATGCGGAGTCGGATGTCAGGAAACAGCGGAGTCAGCGTTCCGAATTTCGGGCGCTTCCGAGCCTCCTCGGGATCGATGCCGTTTACGGCGACAACCCGCACGAGGGCAGGAAACTTTTCCTGGGAACGCGGCTTGCGGATCGGACCGCTGATCAGATCGCCTTTACGAAGGCCGAATTTTCGAACCTGGTTGGCAGCGACATAGACGTCGTTATCGCCAGGAAGATATCCGGTGGTACGCAGAAAGCCGTATCCCTCAGGCAGGATGTCGAGGAGTCCCTCACGTTCTTCGAGATCGGACTCGTCGACCGGCTCGCGAGGCTCGTTGCGCCCGCGACGCTTCCGTCGATTGTTCCCACCGCCACCACCGCCGCCGCTACTTCCATTGCGGTTGCGACCGCTGTCGTCATCGGAACTCTTGCTGCCCTTCTTTTCGACCGTCGGTAGATCGACTGGCGAAGGTTCGTCAGCGACGCCGGTTTCGGTGAGGATGGCGGCAATCAGCTTTGCCTTTTGGAGACCATCGGTTTCGACCCCGACCGATCCAGCGATCTCACGAAGATCATCGAGATTCTTGCCTTGCAACTCAGTTCGAGTAGTCATGCGTTCCTTTGCTATACCAGCGAGCATCTCGCTACCCCTACGGGTGCTTCGTGCCGGCTATGAGCGGATTCTGCGCAACAATCACATACCGGGTGCCGGTAACCGAATGATTATCCGGATGCGGAGTATTTGCGAGAGGGTGTCGCAGATGTTCGGACGGAATGCCCGAGACGTCATATTACAGGATAAATCCCATTTCCCTAAAACTCTTGTCGACTCTGAGCGATGATGGATTTAATAGTTTCCAGATCACGAGGAACCGATTGGAACGTTTCCGGGGCGTTGAGTGCGGCCTGGAGGCGATCCGGAACCGCCGGTTTGTCACCGGTGGCAGCCGCAATTGCATCGGAGAACTTGGCGGGATGGGCAGTCGCAAGCGTGACGACGGGACCCTCGGGCTTGAGCTTGCCAACAGCACCGACCCCGATCGCAGTGTGAGGATCTATGAGCACGTTCAGACGTGCCGCCAGGTCTGCGATCACTTCAGAGCCCTCTGCGTCGGTGACCATCGCAGCCGAAAAAGCGTTCCGGTAGGCGTCAGCCACCTTGTGGTCGGCGATCGATTGATTCGAGCGGAACTCGGTCATAAAGGCTTCTGTCGCCGATCCGTCATGACCGAGTGCCTCGAATACGAACCGCTCGAGATTCGAGGAAACCTGGATGTCCATGCTGGGACTGGTCGTCCGGACGACGTCGCGTATCTCCATGACCGATTCCGCGTGAAACCGCGTGAGTATGTCATTGCGATTCGAAGCGATGATGAGTCCTTTGATATCGGCACCCATGCGCCGCGCAACGTGGCCGGCGTATACGTTGCCGAAGTTCCCTGTCGGTACGGAGAACGTAACCGGGCGGTTCAACCGCGCCACGGCTACGGCGTAATAGACCACCTGCATCATCACCCGGGCCCAATTGATCGAATTGACAGCAGACAGCCCATGGCGGTTTCGAAATGCTTCATCGCTAAACATCGCCTTCACCAAATCCTGGCAGTCATCGAATGATCCGTCGACAGCGAGGTTGTGGACGTTGGCAGCCTGACACGTAGTCATCTGCCGACGCTGAGCCTCCGAAATCCCGCCGTCTGGAAACAGCATGAACAGCTCGATGCCCTGACGATCAGCCAGGGCCTGGACCGCAGCCGCTCCGGTATCGCCAGACGTGGCACCGATGACCGTCACAGACGTTGCGCGGCGTTTCAATTCGTATTCGAAAAGATCGCCGAGAACCTGCATGGCGATATCTTTGAACGCCAGAGTCGGGCCATGGAACAACTCGAGCAAGAAATGGTCGTTGCCGATATCGACGAGCGGTGTGACTTCCGGCGACTCGAAGCGGCGATAAGCATTCTCGAGCAACATTCCCCAATCGTCTGCGGGGATGTCCCCGGCGACGAATGGCAGCGTGATCCGAACAGCAGCATCGGTGTAGTCGGCGGCTGAGCCGATATCGGCCAAGGGAGGAAACTCTTCTGGCAGGTACAGACCGCCGTCGGGAGCCAATCCCTCCAGCAACTGGTCTGTGAAGCCGACGAGAGGGGCCTTGCCCCGGGTGCTCACATAACGCATCGGCTGGCTACTCGTCGAAAGCGACGCGAATCGCCGCGCCGACTTCGGTGACAACGTCGAGTTCGCTGAGACCGGCAACTGCGGTGCGTTGGGACGACTCATCGGTGGGGTGGGTAATGAGAATCAACGTGGCCCGCTCTCCTCTGCCTTCCTGCCACACCGAACGAATGCTGACATCGTTGTCACCGAACAGCTGCGCGATCCGCGCAAGGACCCCGGGGCTGTCGTTCACCTCTGTACGTATGTACCAGGACGTTTCGACATCTCCGAACGGGACGCCACTGCCCTTACCGAGTTGGATGGGTGGGGCGCTTTCGGCGCCCGACCCGAGCGTGCGAGCCGCGTCGATCACATCTCCGAGGACAGCAGTTGCGGTGGGACCGCCTCCCGCTCCCGGACCGGAAAACAGAAGTTCGCCTACCGATGACCCCTCAATCAGGACTGCATTGGTGGCGCCCCTGATGGCCGCCAGCGGGTGGTTCGAACGCACGAGCGCCGGATGAACCCGAACGGACAAACCACCCGGCAGTCGTTCGGCGAAGGCGAGCAGCTTGACTACGTAGCCCCGTTCCTGGACGAGGCGAATATCGGCGACGTCGATTGCTTCGATGCCCTCGTGGTGAACCTGATCCAGTCCGACCCAGGTGCCGAAACCGAGGCTGGCGAGGATCGCTGCTTTGGCAGCGGCATCCGCTCCGGAGACATCGGCCGTCGGATCGGATTCGGCATAACCGAGCGCCTGGGCCTCTTTCAACGCCTCGTCATAGGTTGCACCATGTTCTGACATCCGGGTCAGGATGTAGTTGGTTGTACCGTTGACGATCCCGACGATGCGATTGATCGGTTCGCCTGCCAGTGTTTCTGATACCGGCCGAACGATGGGGATACCTCCCCCGACTGCAGCCTCAAACAAAAGCTGAACACCGGCTTCGGCAGCCGCCGCGATCAATGACGCCCCGGAGGTTGCGATGAGCTCCTTGTTGGCAGTCACCACAGGTTTACCTGCCCTCAGGGCGGCCATCACGAGCTCG
>JABDOU010000137.1 GCA_013043085.1 Acidimicrobiia bacterium | reverse complement strand
ATGGGCTACGTAGATCCCGGCTACGCCGAGATAGACACGCAGCTGGCTATCGACATCATTGGTGTGCGCTCGCCTGCAGTAGTTCGCCAGGAGCCCATGTTCGACCCCGCCCACGAGCGTCCCAGATCCTGAAAACCAGATCCTGAAGACCCGAGTCTGAGAAGGAGACCCTTGAGCCACGTTACGCATCTCGAATCGGCCATCGATGGCACCCACCTACCTCACGACCAACTGCAGACGCTGCACGAAGGACGGCCCCTGTGGGTTCGCTATGACCTGGACGCCGTCGGTGCGGCTATGACCAAGGAAGTCGTCGCCAGTCGAGAGCCGACCATGTGGCGCTACAAGGAACTGCTCCCGGTCGAAGACGAAACCAAAGTCGCAACGCTCGGCGAAGGCATGTCGCCCTTGCTCGAGTGCGAGCGGCTCGGAGCGGCTCTGGGCCTGAATGACCTGTGGGTGAAAGACGAGTCCCAGCTCCCAACCGGTTCATTCAAGAGCCGGGGTCTGGCAATGGCCATCAGCCGCGCCAACGAGCTCGGCGTCGAGCGGGTTGCCATCCCTACTGCCGGCAACGCGGGTGGTGCCATGGCCGCCTACGCGGCTCGGGTGGGCATGGAGGCATTCGTGTTCATGCCGGCAGATACTCCGATCGTCAACCAGCACGAGGCCGCCTATTACGGCGCCCGCGCATTCCTCGTCGATGGGCTCATCACCGACTGCGGAGCGGTGGTGTGCGAAGGCACCCCCGAAATGGGCTGGTTCGACGTGTCGACTCTCAAGGAGCCCTACCGAATCGAGGGCAAGAAAACGATGGGACTGGAACTTGCCGAGCAGTTCGACTGGTCATTGCCCGACGTCATCATGTATCCCACCGGCGGAGGCACCGGACTGATTGGGATGTGGAAGGCGTTCGCCGAGCTTGCCGAAATGGGCTGGCTGGCAGACGAGCGTCGGCCCCGGATGGTGTCGTGCCAGGCCGATGGTTGTGCGCCCATCAGCACGGCTTGGGAGGCCGGCGAACGTTTCGCCGATCCGTTCCCAGACCCTGTTACCGCAGCGAGCGGCCTGCGGGTGCCGGCGGCGGTCGGCGACTTCATGATCATCGACGCGGTCAACGAGTCCGGCGGGCAAGCCCGGTCTTGTTCGGAGGAGTCGTTGTTGTCGTGGGCCCAACGAGGCGCGGCGCTCGAAGGCATCGCATTCGCCCCCGAAGCCGGCGCCTGCCTTGGTGTGCTCGAGAAACTCGTGGCCGAGAAGGCCATCGACCCCGACGAGCGAGTCGTGGTGTTCAACACCGGCGCGGCCCAGAAGTACGTCGAAGCGATCGGCACCAACCCGCTTCCCCGCCTCCCCAACCCGGTTGACTGGGACACCCTCAAGTCATAGCCAGCCCTGGAGGGGCCCGAGCTAGGGTCGCTTCAATGGATGCCAGAGCGATGTGGGCCAAGCAAGATCGGCACCCGGGTGATCGAAAGCGCTTGTTCACAGCGGTCAAAGAATTCACCGGTGACGTTCCAGTGCTCTACCCGGGGTCGTATGTCGACATAGCCCCTTCATTCCTATTCAGCTCGGTGACCTATGCCGATATGGATCGGCGGGCGGCTCGGTTCTTCAAGGAAGGAGCAGCTGTCAGCGCCATCGTGGCCGAGAACCGTGACTCGCCGGAGCCCGCTGACTGGAGCTTCGTCCACGCTGACTACTCCAAAGACCTCGGCTTAGAGGACCAATCCTTCGGCTTGCTGGTCTCACTATGGTCCGGCTTCGTTTCCGAGCATTGCACCCGCTACCTGCAGTCTGGCGGATGGCTGCTCGCCAATTCCAGCCATGGCGACGTCGCGATGGCGTCGCTCAACAAGGAGCTCACTCTGGTGGCGGTCGTCAACTCCCGCAGTGGCGACTACCAGATCAGCAAAAAGAAACTGGACTCCTACCTGAAGCCTAAAAAGCCAGTTGAAATCACCGGCGATACCCTGCACCAGAGCCAACGCGGCATCGCCTACACCAAATCGCCGTTCGCCTACATCTTTCGGCGAACCGCAGCGACCCGGTAGGAATCATGCAACCGGAAAGCGGACAGCGCTTTCTTACGACGGCAACAGCGGATGGGGTCTGCGTGAAGTTTGTCGAACAGATCAAGCCCTTCATTCCGGCAATGCCCCAACCTGGGCTCACAGTGACCGTGGCAGACCCCGACGGTATGGTGGCCGCCCTGGAAAAGGCGTCAATCCTCGAAGACGACCGATAGCTCCCTGAGGGCATCGTTCCTAAGCTTGCAGTCGGTGGACATCGGCAACGACCTCCCTCTGATTCTGGCTCTCATAGCGGCATTTCTCGTCGCGGCTCTTTTGGGTGCGGCCGAAGCCGCACTCCTTCGGGTCCCGGCCGTACGGGCTGCCGCCCTCGCCGAAAGCGGTGACGCCAATGCGAAGCGCTTGGCGGGCCTTTTGAAGCGGCTCACCCGCGTGCTGAACGCAATTCTGCTCGCCGCTTTGCTGGCACAGATTGCGGCGGCCACCATCACGGGGGTTCTCGCTGATCGCTGGTTCGGTTCGCTCGGTATCACCATCGCCTCAGTCGTCCTCACCTTGCTGCTGTTCGTGTACGCAGAAGCCATTCCCAAGACATACGCGGTACGCCATCCCACCCGGGTCGCTCTGCTGCTTTCTGGTCTAATCGGCTTGCTCGAACGGCTCTTCCGCCCGTTGGTATCGCTGTTGGTTGGGTTTGCCGACCTGCAAATGCCTGGCAAAGGCATTTCGGTGAGTCCGACTGTCACGGAAGAGGAGCTGAAGATGCTGGCCTTGCGGGCGGCGAGCGAAGGCGAGATAACTGACGAAGACCAGACCCTCATCTCGAAGGCGTTTCGGTTCGGCGACCGGCAGGTTGACGACGTCATGGTGCCCCGCCCCCAGATGGTGGCGGTTTCCGTCGACGCTTCGATCGCCGAGGCAACCTTGATCGCCCTCGAGGCCGGCCACCGTCGACTCCCCCTCTACGAGGGATCTATCGAGCACGTAGTCGGAATGGTGCGGCTGCGCGACCTGGTGAAGATCCCTGAGGACCGGCGCTCGCTCGAAGTGAGGAGGTTGATGTCCGATGTGCTCGAGGTCCCAGAGTCAAAGGCCATTGGCGATCTCCTCCGAGATATGCAGAGGACTTCTACCCACCTCGCGATCGCTGTCGACGAATACGGCGGCACAGCGGGCCTGGTCACCATCGAAGACATCGTTGAGGAGTTGCTCGGGTCGATCAGCGACGACAATGACGCGCCGCCGATTGTTGAGAGCGCATCCGGGGTTTGGTCGGTTGACGCCGCTCTCCCCATAGAGGACCTGTCAGAGCTGCTCGAGCGAGATCTCGGTAGCGATGGTTGGAACACCGTGGCCGGTTTCATGATGTCGGCGCTCGGGCGTTTGCCCGAGGTCGGCGACGAGATCGACGTCGACGGGGGCACGCTGCGAGTCATCGGCACCAGAGGGAGGCGCATCACCCGCGTTCAGGTTTCAGCCGACGACCAGCCCTCGGCCCCTTCCCAAACTTGAAACCGGCAAGACTCGAGATTCAATCAAGCGAAACGAGCTCCGCGGGCTCCTCCCCCTTCCGAGCCCGTCCCGTCGCCAGCGTCCTTTCCATGCGCCGTCCGGCCATGATCACCAGCGGAATCAAGGCCACGCAGATGGCGACGCCAATCGCCAGGTTGCCGGCGACGTCACCGAAGGAGGCATCGGTAACGGACAAATCGAAGATCGGTTGCAGGAAGTAGTAGGTGGGACCGAGCTGAGCGATCCACTGCGGAAGATCGGGCCAGATCGTGAAGATGACCGGAAACAGCAACACGATTCCTCCACCCTTCCAGGCGGCGAACAGTGTGTTCGTGTCCTTGGCCCATGAGCCCAGCATGAGTCCGAATTCGGCCATCATGACTGCCCCAACCACGATGGCCAGAATCACCGCCCATGGTTGGCTGCCGAAGGCCGAGTTGATGGCGAGTGTGATCAACCCGGTCAGCACGGCCAGGAGTGCTCCGAAGACGCCTTTCGACAACATCGTCTCACCCACCGACAGCGGCGTCACGAGCAGAGCATCCATGGTTCCCGTTTCCTTCTCGTCGACCAACGACGAGGCGGTGACCATGGTGCCGGCGATGGCGACCGCCATGATCACCATCAGCGGCAGCAGGCGCAGAGACAAATCAATGCTTTCCTGCCCGATCACCACCAGATCGACGTCAACCACCCCGGTGGAGTCGGTGATGCCCCGAACCAAATCGAGAATGGCCGAGCCGATGATCAGGCGATCGGACTCAAGCGACTGGCCCGAGATAGACACCTGGATCAACGGCTGCTCTCCGGCCCTGACCGAGTCGTCAAACCCGGCCTGCAAGACGAGGCCGGCGTCAAAGTCATGGCTTTCCACCAACTCCACCAGCCGTTCTGCGCCATCGAGGATTTCAACCTCGAAGCCTTCCAACTCCAGCGCGGCCGCCGGAATCGCCGAGCTCCCTTCATCGACTATGCCGAGGCGCGGTTGGGGATCGAATAGAGATCCGAACACGCCACGTAGCAACAAGGTCAGGACAACCGGGAGAATCAGAGCCCACAGCACCACCGGCGACCGAGGGCCCATCGCCAAATCTTTGCGCAGCAGCTGTGTCCACCTCATAGCGTCACGACCCTTCTACGGAGAATTACCCAACCCGCCAGGAAGACCAGCACACACCAGCCAGCGAGGGCCAACAACGAGCCGGCGAGATCGCCGAAACCCTGGTCGAATGCAGTGGCGCCCACGATGATGTCAACCAGTGGGTAAGAGGGAATCGCTTTAATCCAGGCGGCGGCCGTACCCGGGAACATGACCGCGATGGCCGGGATGATCAGCGGGATCAAGATCAACATGGACCAGAAAACAATGGTGATGAAGTCGCGGCCGATCGAGCCGGCCATCAACCCGAAACCGGCTGCCATGATTGAGCCCAGTAACAATGCAAGGACGACCAGCGCCGGCTGGCTTCCGAATGATTGGATGAGGGCCACCAGGATCAGGCCCTGCACGAACGCGAGAAGAGTGCCGGAAATGCCCTTGGCGATCAAGAAGTCCGACACCCGCGCCGGCGTGGCAAGGATGGCGGTGACGGTCCGCGAATGGATCTCGCCGGCGACCAGCGTGCCCAGCGCCATCATCTCGATCAACAATACAAAAAACACGAACAGCGGCCGCATCTGTTCCCTCAGCGAGATCTGATCGCCGGCTCGGTCGACACCCAATATCACCTCGGCCTCAGTCGGTTGGGAGACCAGGGGTTGTTCCCCAGCCGCTAGATAGCCCAGTTCCCGCACGAGTGCCGAAACCGTTGACCGGACTTCCGGAGGGACTTCGCCTGTGACATATACCGTCACCGTCGACGAACCACCGCCGGTGACAGTGGCCACAAAGTCGTCGGGGAACGAAAGGCCCAGGCTGACGTCATCGCCCTCCTCGATCGCCGTTCGAAGTGCATCCTCGGTCGGGTAGAAAGCCACCTCCAAGCCCTGGTCTGCGACTTGTTCGAAGAAGCCGGCCGCGGCGTTGTTGACCATGCCCAGTTCGATGGTTTCGTCGACGGTATCGGGCATCACCCAGAAGATGAGGACGTAGAAGGCGAGCCCCACCACGGTGATCACCATATAGAAGCGGTCGCGGGTGAACTCTTTGAGATCCTTGGCCACGATGGTGCCGATGATTCCAGCTCGGCCGCTCATGCGAGGCCCCGGCCGGCGTATGCGACAAAGACGTCCTCCAGGGTCGCCTCTTCGGTGTGAACCGTCAGCAGGTTGGTAACCATCACGGCATCGCGAATGCGATCGGAGGCACCTGCGTCGTTCAGATCAACCACTATCTCCTGCACCTCGTCGCCGTTTTTGGAACGAATGCGAACCGACCGTTGGCCGTGGGCCAGCTTGAAATTCTCGGGAGTGTCGTCCGCCAAGATCTTGCCCTCGTTTATGAAAGCCACCCGATCCGACAGGATGTCGGCCTCCATCATGTCATGAGTGGTGAGCACCACCGCCGCTCCCCGATCTGCCTCTTCCTGGATGATCGAACGAATCGCCCTCGACGAAACCGGGTCGAGCCCGTCGGTGGGCTCGTCCAGGAACAGGACATCGGGCCGGTTCACCAGCGCGCGCGCCAGCATCAAGCGCTGCCGCATGCCCTTGGAGTACACCTTCACGCGGTCCCGGCCGCGGTCGGCCAGGCCGACCCGCCGCAGCAGGGCGTCGGCGTCGAGCCGCCGGATCCCGAACAGGCGGGCGAAGAAGCGCAGGTTCTGGCGGGC
>JABDOU010000357.1 GCA_013043085.1 Acidimicrobiia bacterium | reverse complement strand
CGTCCCGAGTTTCACCCGGTTCCCGGGTGGTTGCATGGGACATCGGTCGTTCGAAGAAATGGCGGTGCTCGCGACCGGTCACAGGAGGCTTGTTGTTGGCTAGGGGCGCTGGAACAAGCCGAGGATGTTGTCTTCGCTGTCATAGAACCAGGCGGCTCTGTTGCCGTCCGGAAGACTGGCAATTCCGTCGACCGTTTTGATTTCATCGAAATCGTATTCCTGAAATGTGACACCACGCGATCTCAGTTCGGAGACGATCGACCCGATATCAGTGACTTCCCAGGCCGCAGCAGTTGCTTTGTTGGTTCCGGCATATACAGACGGATACACGAGAAATCTGGATGAACCCGTCTCGAACATCATGCCACCGTCGGGGGTTTCATCAACCGGTTTGAGGTCGAGTTTGTCTCGGTAAAACGCTCTTGCCCGGTTGATGTCCGATGCCGGCAGCGAGGCTCCGATATCGAAATCTGCAAGCATGGCTCGCCTTTCTGTTGGTGTCTTCGAAGCTACACGCACGATCGACACCCGAGACAGTATGAGTTTTGGCGAGCCGCGACGCAGGCCGTCACGACGCTAGAGGTCAGGTGTGATGACGGACAGCGCATCATCGGCCAAACCCTGGCCGGCTTCTTCGTAGAGGTTGCGGGCCACATCCACTCCTGCAACTCGCAATTCTTCCAGTTGGTCGGCGTAGGTCGCAATAGAGGCGATCCGCACGGTTGGTAGGAACTCACGAACCCTCTTCGTGCATTCCAGATTCGCATGGTGACTACCCATCGCGGCAACGACAAGTGCGATATCCCGGTGCAGCCCGATCCGGGCCCAAAAATCCCGGTCGAGAGCGTCACCACGGATCACATCGCGACCCAGGTTGCGATGGGCCTCAACGCGTTCCTCGCTTCGGTCGACGCCCGTGACAACCTGGCCGAGGCGTAGGACGACTTCGTCATACGCCCCGGTCCCCACCCGCCCCATTCCGAATATGAGAATCCGGGCATCGGATATATCGATGATTGCGTCATCAGGCAACGGTGGGTGCCGCTCGAGCATTCCAAACCGATCAGACCATCGCTCGTAGATTCGGTACCGGGCCCCGCTTCCGCCTGACGCCACTACATACGAACTTGCGACGACGACCGCAATGGTTGACACCCAGGCCTGGTCGAGACGGCCGGCGGCGAGTGCGGCAGCTGCGACGATGAGCCCGAACTCGCTATATGTGGACAGGGTCAACGAAGCATGTAGTGCGGTTCTGGAACGAAGACGAAACCGCGTGAACAGGAAAAACAGCAGGAGGCTTCGCAATGGCAAGCCGGCCAGGATGACCGCACCGATCAGCAGTCCCGCGGCTGAAGGGGCACCACCGAGGCCGATCGAAAGAAAGAACGCCACCAGGAAAAGATCTTTGAAGTCCAGGAGCCGGTCTGCCAGTTCAGGTGCCCGAGGATGTCCGGCGAGGAGGAGTCCGGCAAGCAGGACACCAAGATCTGGTTTGAGTCCGACGAGACCAAAAAGGCCGGCTCCTACCCCGAGCGCGATGGTGAAACCGAGGAGAACGACGACCTCGCCGTGATCGCTTTTGCTGAGCATCCAGGCCAGAAGAGGCCGCAGCGCGATAAGCGCTGGTATCGCAAGAATCGCCCAGGTGGATGGAAGTCCGGGTTCGATCAGGACCAGAAATACCACTGCAAAGATGTCCTGGAGAACGAGCACCCCGATGGCGATGCGTCCCGCCAGTGACGCGGTTTCGTTGACCCGCTCGAGGGCTTTGACGGCGAATACGGTCGAACAGAAAGAGAGGGCGAAGGCAATGATCGCAGCCGTCTGGAAATCCAGATCTGAGACCAGCGGCAAACTCAAGGCTCCAAGACCCATCAATATTCCGGCAAATACCAGCGTGCCGATAACGGCGAATACCGACGTGGTGACCCACACCTCCGGCCTGAGCAGTAGCCGCAAACGAAGTTTCAAACCGATACCAAAGAGAAGCAAAAACACTCCGAGGTCTGCGATCACGTCGATGGCTTCAGTCGTCTCGAAACCCAGGGCGTATAGCCCGAAACCGGCTACCAGGTAGCCGACCAGCGGAGGCAGCCCAATTGCCCTGGCGACAAAGCCAAACACAAAGGCGGTGATCAGCGCCACAAGCTCCATCGCCATACGCTATTGCGTGGAGTGTCGGGTTGAGAGACTTCCGGGGCGCCTTGCACCGCACCCGCACCCTTCGAGGGGCGCCGATACTGTGGTCGTCCAACCCTTGAACATTGCGCCGAGATGAGCGTTACCAGCAAAATCTCGTGGTTTGTTTGGACCTCGGCTCATAAACTTGCACATATGAGCGAATGGACTCCTGAGAGCTGGCGCGTGTTCAACGCGCGCCAACAGCCGGCATGGCCCGATCCGGGCGAAATGGAACGTGTTCTGAAAGAGCTGGGTCAGCGACCTCCGCTCATCTTCGCGGGTGAGGCACGACATCTGCAGAAACAGCTGGCAGCCGTGAGTCGAGGCGAGGCGTTCCTCCTTCAGGCCGGCGATTGCGCCGAGTCATTTGAAGCGTCAGCCGACTCGATTCGCGACAGGTTGAAGGTGATTCTGCAGATGGCTGTCATCATGACGTATTCGACCGGCGTACCCGTGGTAAAAGTGGGGAGAATTGCCGGTCAATTCGCAAAGCCACGTTCGGCCGATACGGAGACGATCGACGAGGTTGAGCTGCCAACATTTCGCGGTCCGATGGTCAATGACACGGACTTCACCTACGACGGCCGCACCGCCAACCCTGGTCGGCTACTGACAGCCTATGACCGGGCCGCCGCCACGCTCAACCTGTTGAGAGCATTTACCCAGGGCGGATACGCCGGACTCTCCCAGGTTCACGCCTGGAATCAAGAGTTCGTCGCAACATCGCCCGCCGGTCAACGGTACGAAGAGATCGCCGGCGAAATCGATCGGGCGCTCCAATTCATGGCTGCCTGCGGTGTTTCGCCAGGATCGCACCCCGACCTGGAAACCGTTGATTTCTACACGAGTCACGAAGCCTTGATTCTCGGCTATGAAGAGGCTTTGACGCGTCGCGACTCGTTGACCGACGAATGGTTCGATTGCTCAGCACACATGGTGTGGATTGGCGAGAGGACGAGGCAGCTCGACGGAGCCCACATGGAGTTCATGCGCGGGATCGGAAACCCGATTGGTTGCAAAATCGGACCGGGCGCTTCGCCCGATCAGGTCCTTGCGATCTGCGAAGCCCTCAACCCTGAGCGGACACCAGGTCGCCTGACGCTCATCACCCGCATGGGTTCTGACAAGATCAGTCAATACCTACCACCCATCCTCGAGGCAGTGCGCGACGCAGGCCATCCGGTGGTTTGGGTGAGCGACCCGATGCACGGCAACACATTTGTGGCAGATGATGGCCGCAAAACTCGTCATTTCGAAGATGTACTGACCGAGATCAAGGGCTTCTTCGCTGCTCACGAGAGTGCGGGGACCATCCCGGGCGGTATTCACATCGAGTTGACGGGTGATGATGTCACCGAATGTCTCGGGGGTACTCAGGAGCTCGATCACACGGATCTCAAATATCGATATGAAACGACGTGCGATCCTCGCCTCAACGGTACCCAATCGATCGATCTGGCGTTTCGGGTCGCCGAGCTCATCCGCCACTGATCCAAGCCTCCGTGCCCAAGTCTCCGTGTCCGGCGCGTTGCGGTGATCATCAGCACGTGTAATCTGAATCGGCCGTCCCGGGTGGGTAGGTGTTTAGGAGGAGCATGCGTGACACAGCCCAATGCGTGATCGTCGGCGGTGGCGCTATGGGTGTCGGTCTGCTCTATCACCTCGCTCATGAGGGTTGGACCGACACCGTCCTCGTCGAGAAGGGTGAATTGACCAGCGGTTCTACGTGGCACGCGGCAGGTCTCGTCCCCAACTTCATCGGCAGCCTGAACATGGCGAAGGTGCATGACTACGCCGTCAAGCTCTACGATCAACTCGAGGAAGAGACTGGCCTCAACACCGGTTGGCACGGTTGTGGCGCGATTCGGCTGGCGCGTAGCACCAACGAAGTCGACTGGTTCAAATACGTGCACGGCATGCTCGAGCAGATCGGTGTCGAGAGCTACTTGATTTCTCCTGCCCAGATCAAAGAACTGCATCCCCTGTTGGAGCTCGAAGACATACAGCTTGGCTTTCACACTCCAAACGACGGGTGGTCGGACCCGACGGCATCAACGAACGCGATGGCTGTGGGAGCCCGCCAGCTCGGGGCCGAGATCGTGCGGCACAACCTGGTGACCGATATGAACAAACTCGCGGACGGGCGCTGGGAAGTCATCACGGAAAAGGGACGGATCGTCGCCGACCACGTTGTCAACGCGGCCGGCCATTACGGCCCGCAGCTGGGGGCGATGGTTGGCCTCGACGTTCCGATTGTGTCGATGATTCACCAGTACCTGGTCACCGAGGCGATTCCGGACGTAGCCGTCCTCGAAACCGAATTGCCGGTCGTGCGCGATCCGAGGGCTTCGTGCTATTACCGTCAGGAACATGATGGACTCATCGTCGGACCTTATGAGATGGCAGAGTCCCAGCCATACGGGCTCGACGGAATCGACTGGAATCTCACGTTCCATCTCACTCCCCCGGCGATCGATCGGCTGCTTCCGTGGCTGGAGTATGCAGGTCAACGGATTCCGGCATTCGAGCGAGTCGGGATCAAAAACGTTGTGAGCGGTCCGATCACCCATACCCCGGACGCCGGCTATCTCATGGGACCCGCGCCGGGATTGCAGAACTATTGGATGTGTGTTGGAGCCTCCATCGGGATAACCCAGGGGCCAGGAGCCGGTAAGTATCTCGCGCAATGGATGGTCCACGGGCAAACCGAGATCAACGTGAGAGAAATGGATCCGCGCCGATTCGGACCATACGCTGCCGGCGATTACACCCTGGCTCGATCAATTGACGAATATCACGAGATGTACCAGGTGAGAATGCCTGGCGAATATCGAGATGCAGGTCGCCCCATCCTCCGAACGCCGATCCACGGGAAGCTCGACGCCAAAGGCGCACAATGGCAGGAGACCTACGGATGGGAGCGAGTTCGCTATTTCTCTCCCGAACCTGAGGATTATTCGTTCCGCCGATCTTCGGCCTTTGACGCCGTCGGCCAGGAAGTTCGTGGCATACGTGAAGGGGTGGGTGTAGCCGACCTGACCGCATTCTCGAAATTCCGGGTCACCGGTCGCGACGCCGCGTCGCTGCTTGACCGCTTATCGGCCAACCGACTGCCCGTCAAAGATGGTGGTATTCGGCTGGTACACATGCTGACCGACCTCGGAGGCATCGAGTGTGAAATGACGATCACCCGGCTCGGTCCCGAGGATTTCTACCTCAATTCGGCCATCTCCGCCGAACAGCACGATCTCGACTGGCTTCGTCAACACGTGGGTGACGAAGAGGACGTCTCGGTGCTCGACGTCACAGAGGATCTCGGCCTCTTGGCGGTCACGGGTCCGCGTGCCCGTGACGTCCTGCAGACGCTCACCGATTCGGATCTGTCAAATGAGAGTTTTCGATGGCTTACTGCTCAGTCCATCGAGGTTGCCAGGGTGCCCTGCACGGCGCTTCGAGTTTCTTATGTGGGCGAGCTGGGATGGGAACTCCATCATCCGATCGATCGCATGGAGGTGCTCTACGACGCCATTGTCGACGCAGGGCGCTCGC
>JABDOU010000133.1 GCA_013043085.1 Acidimicrobiia bacterium | reverse complement strand
TGGATGCTGCAAACACCGTGATGGATCGGCTTCATCCGGGAGATTTCTATCAGCCCTCACACCAGGCGATCTTCGAAGCTGTGCTGCGCCTGTATGACGCCAACCATCCGATCGATGCAATCACTGTGGCGGAACAGCTGAGGCGTCAGGAAGAACTCGACCGGGTGGGCGGGGTCTCCTACCTGACGCGTCTCATCGACAGCGTCCCGACGGCGTCGAACGTGGACTATTACAGCAAGATTGTCGAGGAGGCCTCGCTTCGGCGCAACCTCATGCGATCAGGATCAGAGGTCAGCGATCTGGCTTTTCTGATTGACAAAGACATCTCAGATGTGCTCGACCTCGCAGAGAAATCGGTGTTCAGCGTTGCCGATCGCCGAATTGGCGACGGTTTGATCCCGGTCAAACCACTGCTTTCGACGACACTCGAGTCCATTGAAGCGCTCGGCGAGTCCGGCGGGCAGATGGCGGGCATGGCGACGGGGTTCAAGGATCTCGATGCCAAGCTGACCGGTCTGGCATCTGGCAATCTCGTGATTATCGCCGCCCGCCCTGGTATGGGTAAGAGCGCCCTGGCGACGTCGATGGCATTCAACATGGCTGCCGAAGGGCATTCCATTGCGATGTTCACGATGGAGATGAGCCGTCACGAAGTCGTGCAGCGGTTGCTCTGCTCGGTAGGACGTATCGATTCGATGAAACTTCGGGCCGGCAACCTCACCGATCGCGACTGGCAGTCGGTTGCGCGGGCGGCAGGTCGCCTTCACGAGGCTCCTATTTTCATCGACGACTCCGGTCAGCTCACGGTTACTGAGGTTCGCGCGAAATGTAGGCGGATGAAGCGTTCTCACGGCCTGGATCTCGTGGTGGTCGATTACCTCCAGCTGATGTCTGCCGGATCGCGGTCCGAGAATCGTCAGCAAGAGATTTCCGAGATCAGCCGGGGGCTCAAGGCCCTGGGGACGGAACTCGATGTACCCATCGTTGCACTCTCCCAGCTGAATCGTGCAATGGAGCAACGACAGGACAAACGACCGATGCTTTCTGACCTTCGCGAGTCGGGCGCTCTCGAACAGGATGCCGACATCGTGATGTTCATCTACCGCGACGAGTACTACCACCCCGAAAGTGTCGAGACCAGGGGGATTGCGGAGGTCAATGTTGCCAAACACCGTGCAGGTGCTACCGGAATGGTGCGAATGACATTTCTGCCAGAGTTCACCCTCTTTTCCGACATCGGTCGAGACGCCATCTAGCAACTGGCGACCGTTGCTCGATCGGCTGGGCAGCGGCAACCGAGTGGGCGGCTTTGGTGGCTGGTCTGTAGGGTGGAGAACGCGATGAGTCACACCGACACGGTCAAGCAGTTTGCCGAGATGTTGTACCGGGCCGTCCCACGCGCCGATATTGCAATCCGTGATTGGGAGGGCAACCGCTACGGTCCCGACCAATCTTCGGCAACCCTGGTTTTGAACCACCCGGGTTCGCTACGAGCTGCTCTGATCGCACCCACGGATCTCTCAGCAGGCGAGGCCTATATCTACGAGGATATCGACTTCGAAGGCGACATCCTCGCGGCTCTCTATCTCGGCAACAATCTCGACCAGCTTCGCAAGCAACCTCGCATGCTTGCGAAGGCTCTCAATCTGGTACGCAGCCTGCCAAATGAGAGTAACCGTCGTTTACATCGTCGGCCCCGGTTGTCGGGCAGGCTTCACTCGATGGCTCGCGACCGCCAGGCGATATCGAGTCACTATGACACCGGAAACGAATTCTTCTCTCTGTTTCTTGATCCTTCGAAGACGTACTCATGCGCCTACTTTCTCGATCCGCTCGAATCCCTCGAAATTGCGCAGCGGCGCAAACTGGATCTTGTGAGCCGCAAACTCCTCCTCAGACCGGGGCTCTCGCTTCTGGATGTCGGAAGTGGATGGGGGTCAATGCTGCTTCATGCCGGGAAGAATTGCGACGTGGTCGGGCACGGAATCACCCTCAGTCATGAACAGTTCGAAGAGTCAAACCGGCGTTTTGCTGACGTCGGGCTTGGACATCAGCTCGCGGTTGAGATGAAGGACTATCGCGAAGTGTCAGGTTCGTTCGACGCCATCAGCTCGATCGGAATGTTCGAGCATGTCGGCGCCGGTCAGCTCACCACCTATTTCGAAAAGATGTTTGGCCTGTTGAAGCCAGGAGGGCTGATGCTCAACCACGGGATCACGACCCGTGAACGGCGTCGGCTTCCCCGGTTACGAGAAACGTTCGTGTCAACCCACGTCTTCCCCGACGGCGAACTACTTCCAATTGAGAACGTGATACAAGCAGCTGAGGATGCCGGTTTTGAAGTTCGTGATGTCGAGAGCCTGCGGATGCACTATGCCCTGACGCTTCGCAACTGGATCGCAAACCTCGAGAGCAATCGTGAGCGAGCCATCAAGCTCACAAGCGAAAAGACGTATCGAACGTGGCGCATCTACATGGCGGGCTCTGTTGTCGGATTCGAAACGGCCGGGATATCGGTATACCAAATGATTCTCGCAAAACCCAATACGCCGTGGCAGTTCGGTCGAAGGTGGGCCGTTGCCGCAGACGACACGGCCGAGGCGGGGTCCTGACACAAGCCCCGGGTTCGTTGAAGACCCGATTGCTCGCCCCGATTCGAGCGGTGACTCGACGAGCCACGGGATGGATGGCAGGATCTCGAGCGCCAGTCTGGCACCCTTGAGTGCCAAAAACGTCTACCATCAACTCGTGCGATTGAGCTCAACCTCATGATCGACAACCCAGAACCGACGATCGATATCGGCCGGCGTCTCGCGCGCGCCGAACCCCCTCAGCTGTTCGCTAGACGCTTGGAAGACAAGTTGGTCGATTGGCTGCTCTCTGATCAGCGGTTCAAGACCCAGGTGTTTCGATTGGTCGATGTGTATCCGGCGCTTCGTTCGACAGCCGATCGATTCGATCATCTCTATAGCTATCTCCATGTCGAAGCGGCGCCAAGAAGTGTCCGTATGGGTTTACGCCTTGCATCCCGGTCCGATTTGGGCAGGCGTGGCGCGGTTCGGATTCTCGACACATCTATTTCACGAATGGCGAGGAGGTTCATCGCAGGAAGCACGCCGGAGGAAGCACTCCCAACCCTCAGCGAACTCTGGAGCGAAGGTACGGCACCGATTCTCGACTTGCTGGGCGAGGTGACAGTTACCGATCGCGACGCCGAGCGATACGGGACGCGTGTCGACGAGTATCTGACCGCCGTGGCTTCCCGCATGGCCTCGTGGCCACCGCAGGATCATCTGGTCACCGATCACCATGGACCCCTGCCGCGGTTGTCGGTCGCGATCAAGCCCACCGCGCTTTCTGCTCGCTACCACCCGCTGTCATCCGACGTCGGGATTGCTGAGGCCGCAGCGCGTATCAGGCCGATTCTTCGTTCGGCAATCCGCCACGACGTTTTCATCTGGTTTGACATGGAGTATTACGCGGTCAGAGATCTCACGGTCCGGCTTTTCAAGATGCTCCTGAACGAGCCCGAATTCGCAAGCGTGAATGCCGGCATCGTTGTTCAGGCCTACCTGCGAGACTCGATGACTCAGCTCGAAGACATCATCGAATTCGCCGGAAGCCGCTCGCACCCGATCGGTGTTCGTCTCGTCAAGGGCGCATACTGGGATACCGAAACGGTCGAGGCGGCCGCGCATGGGTGGCCGAGCCCGGTGTATGCGGAGAAGGCGGAAACCGATGCGAACTACGAGGCCTGCACGAGCGTTCTCAACGCCGCGTTTAAGACCGTGCGCCCGGCTTACGCATCGCATAACCTGCGATCTGTGGCGAATGCGATCGCTGACGCGCAAAGGCAGAAGCTTCCCGACAATGCATTGGAATTTCAGATGCTGTACGGGATGGGTGACGACCTGCGCCGGGCAACCAATCAGCTTGGCGCGCGGACCCGGTTTTACGCTCCAGTCGGAGAGTTGATCCCGGGCATGGCCTACCTGGTCCGACGGTTACTCGAAAACACGAGCAACGAAAGCTTTCTCAGGCAGAGCC
>JABDOU010000319.1 GCA_013043085.1 Acidimicrobiia bacterium | reverse complement strand
GGTATGTATATCGGTGCCGGACTCGGACCGGGGCCTCGCGATGGTCTCATGACAGGCCTTGCCAAGCACGGCCGGTCAATTCGTCGCGCCAGAACCTTCGTCGAACTCGGTGCTCTTCTGGCCGGAGTTGTTCTAGGAGGGGAACTCGGTTGGGGAACGTTGTTGTTCGCATTCGGGGTCGGACCGGTCGTGCAGGTCTTCCTGCCACGCTGGACCGTGCGCGTGTGACAGACGAGCTTGCCGCGTTCTCCGATGTTGGGGAGGTGGTACGCGTTCATCGTCCCGAGATCCCCGTGATGTGCATGCACCGCTCGACATTTGAAGAAAGCGCTGCCGAATTTGTGGCGAAGTTCGATGGCACGGTGCTCTACGCCGTCAAAGCCAATCCGCATCCGCTGGTCGTCAACGCGATCTTCGACGGCGGAGTGAGGCATGTCGACGCCGCGTCAATCGGAGAGATCGAATACGTCGCCAAACTTCGACCAGATGCGGTCATCTCATTCAACAATCCGGTCAAGCCAGCTCATGCGATTCGGCGGGCATACCGGGACTTCGGCGTCCGGGATTTCGTAATCGACCACCCGGCTGAGCTGGACAAGGTTCGTGATGAGACGGGACCGGATATCACCGTGCAGGTTCGTGTTGGTCGCCGGAACGCGGAAGCTGTCATCGACCTCAACACCAAATTCGGCACGACTATAAAAGAGGCGTCGCGCCTCATCGTCGAGATTCTGAGGATGGAAGCGACTCCGGCTGTCTCCTTCCACGTCGGCTGGCAGGCACAGGACCCGGAGGCGTATACGCGCATACTTCAGCGAATAGTGAGTATGCCAAACGCAGGCGAATTGGCGTACATCAATGTGGGCGGCGGGTTTCCGAGCGTGCTCATGCCACCGGGACTGACACTCGACGACTACTTTGCCGCAGTCTCCGGCATGTCCATCCCGCTCAGGGCCGAACCGGGAAGTGCTCTCGCTGCATCAGGAGCTTCACTATTGACGAGGGTGCTCCTTCGCAAAGAACGGGCGGTCTATCTGAACGACGGCATCTATGGAACCCTCAATGAACACGCACATTATCCGGGGCCGGGGCCGCACATGGTGTTGGATTCCATGGGGCGTCCCAGGTTCGGACGAGAAACAGAGGTGACGGTATTTGGCCCAACCTGCGATTCGCTCGACGTGCTCCCCAATCGGTATTCGGTTCCCGACTCCACCCAAACCGGCGATTGGATCCTGTTCAGTCAGGCTGGCGCGTATTCCAATGCCCTCGTGACGAACTTCAATCATCTGGGAGAGATCGACGTCGTAGAGGTTCTCACCGCGCCGACCGTTGCGAGGTAGCGTGGCACGATGGCTGCAACCTGGCTGCGCGGTGACTTCCATGCCCACACCCTCCATTCGGATGGAGTGCTCACGCCAGCAGAGTTTCTCAAAGAAGCCGACCGCGAAGAGCTCGATTTCTTCGCCATCACCGATCACAACACATGGACGTTTCCGGAGTTCGATACCGCGACTGCCCTGACGATCATTGCCGGAGTTGAGGTGACCATGGAATACGGTCACTTCAACGTGTTCGCAGAGGATGGGGACGAGCCGGATTGGATACGCGAGCTACCACAACCGTGGCCGCTGCGCGATCCAGATGCTTCGCCAGGCGGGTCGAAAGAACTGTTGGAGCGAATCAACAAGAGCGGCCTGCGGTCTTCGATCAATCATCCGATGTTGTATCCCTGGGAGTGGCTGGATGACTCGACGACGCTCGACGATGTGCGCTACGTCGAGGTCTGGAACGACCCGGCATGGCCGGAGAACCAGGTGGCCAATCCCGCTGCACTCGCGATGTGGAGTCGCTGGCTCAACGCTGGATCGCGCGCCACTGCTTTAGGGGGCTCTGATTTTCACACGCCAAAGGCGGTTGATCGAGGCGATGGCTGGATTGTGAACGGTCATCGAGTCGGCCTTCCACGGACATACGTCCTCGCAGAAGGGAACAATCCTGCGGCGATTCTCGCGGCAGTGGATGCTCGCAGAGCGTATGTGACAATGGGGCCGACGATCGAGGTGCGCGGCATTGTCGATGAACTCGGGTTCGGGATCGGCGATGACATCGGCCGCGTTGACGCCACCGTCGCCCTCGAGGCTTCGGTAGCAGGTGGATCACGGTTGGCAATCGAGGTGGTGCGGAATGGCGTAGTTGTTGCCTCGGCCTCGGGCAACGGCGGAGCCGGTATCGAACATCGAGAGCCGGTCGATGCACACGAAGACGGCTGGATGAGGATCGACGTCCGCGACGACACGTCTGGCCAGGTGGTGGCATTCACAAACCCCGTCTTTTTCGGGTCGGGCAATAGTTCAAAACTCGAGTTCGGGGACTTCGTGGAAGAAACGGGATGGGATCTCATCTCGACTTTTGCCCGACAGCGGCGTCCGCCGTCATGATCGACAGAGTAGGTAAGACGGCGTTCGATGTCGACATGATCGTTTTCGACAAGGACGGCACGCTCATCGATCTCAATGCCGCCTGGGCCCCGGCCGCCCGAATCTGGATTGAAACCTCCGCCGGCGGTGACCCGACAACGATGAACGCGCTCGAAGTCGAGCTGGGAGTCGACGACGACGGTCAGCTGCTCGACGGCGGATCGCTCGCGAGCGAGGCGGTCGGCCAGATAACGGCCAGGACACTCGAGGTGCTGTTGTCTCATGGGGTCGATGAATCGGCTGCGGAACAGCGGATGAAGGCTGCGCAAGCCGGTATCGATCAGATGACGATCGATGTGCGGCCTCTTGGCCCGGTTCGTACGATCATGGAACGGCTGGCTCATGCAGGTTTGATCCTCACGGTTGCGTCCAGTGACAACGCGTCACAGATCCACGCCGATCTGGTTGAACTGGGTATCGAGTCTGTGATTTCAGCCGTGGCAGCGGGAGACGGGCCATGGCCGCCCAAGCCTCATCCGGCTGGCATCATCGCTCTTGCCGATCAATTCGAAGTCGATCCCCACCGCCTCTTGATGGTCGGTGATTCGCTCAGTGATGTCGGAGCTGCTCGCAATGCCGGTGCGGCCGGCGTTGTTGGCGTTGCACGAGCAGATGGAACGTGTGCGATTGCCCCAATGGTGGATGCTGTTATCCAAAGCATTGGCGAGCTGATTGTGACGGTCTGATGCGCGCCGCGATCTGTCGCAGTCATGGAACGCGTTTGTCCATAGAAGAGATCGATGTGGCGCCACCCGGTCCTGACCATGTCAGGGTCGATATCCATGTGTGCGCAATTTGCCACAGTGATATCAC
>JABDOU010000249.1 GCA_013043085.1 Acidimicrobiia bacterium | reverse complement strand
CCCTTGGTCATCCGTTCCCCGCCCAGCACCCGATTCAGGTCGGCACCCTGGAGCCACTCGCCCAGGCGATAAACGAGGCAACCGACGGGGCGGTCACAATTGAGTTCGCGGCAGGTGGCTCCCTGGCGGCAGCTCCCGCGACATTCGAGAACACGGTTGTCGGCGGTCAGGATCTCGGATGGGCCCTGCAGGGCTATCACGCCGGAGTTTTTCCCGTGACCGAGATCATCGAGCAGCCGTTCCAGTTCGATTCCGCCATGCAAGCCACCCGTACGCTGTGGGATCTCTACGAGGAGTTCCCGGAGCTTGGCGAGGAGTATTCCGATGTCAAGCTGCTGTCGCTGTGGGTCCATGACGTCGGCGACCTCTGGACGAAAGACAAGGAAGTCCAGACCCTCGAGGACATGTCAGGGCTGACGCTGCGTTTCCCGACCCCCATCATGGGTCAGGTGATCGAGGCGATGGGTGCCAGCCCGGTTGGCATGCCCGCTCCGCAGATTTTCGACTCTCTCAGCACAGGCGTCATCGACGGGCTCATGATCGCCGTCTCCGGGCTCCAGAGCTTTCAGCTCTATCCCGAGCTGGCGTACGGTACGACCTGCGGTTGCTACGTAGCGGCTCAGTACCTGACCATGAATCTCGATTCCTGGAACTCACTGACGCCTGATGCCCAGGCCGTCGTCGAGGAGCTCGCTCGGGAAAGCTCCTTCACATCGGCTCAGGTATACGACGACGCGTACGTGGCGGTCTCGGCCATCGCGCTGGAGGAGGGCATTGTCAAGTACGACCTTCCAGAGGATGAGCTCGACCGCTGGAAGGCAGTCGGACAGGAAGTGACCGATGCCTGGATTGCCGAGCGCGAAGCCGAGGGGATTCCGGCCCAGGCCATGTACGACCGTATGCAGGAAATAAAAGCCAACTACTCATAGATGACCATCGGGTGGTGGCGACGCTCAGGCCTGGCCACCACCCGATGATTGTTCCGGATATGTTCCACGGTCGGCCGATGGCCGATGAGCGATGGAAGAGCGCGATGAAGGAGGATCGACCTGGCAACGATTGAAGACGACCAGCCGCTGGGTCCGATTGCCAGTAGCGCGAAAACACTGATTGGCTGGATCCAGCGGTTCAACAAGTTCATGCATTACCTCGCTGGTATCACGTTGATGGGGATGCTCGCCCTCACGATCGCAGATATCACCGGCCGAACCGTCTTCAACAATCCGGTGCCAGGGACCGTCGAAGTGACGTCGCTGATCCTGGTCATCGTCGTGTTCTTTGGATTGGCCCATTCCGAGGACCTGGGCGATCACATCACGGTCGACCTCATCTATGTACGAGCCGGCAAGCGCACCAAGATGTTTCTGGACGTGTTTTCCGACCTGCTAGGCGTGGTCGTGCTTGGGCTCATGGCTTTTCAGCTCTATCACTTCGGCCTGCGGCAGCTCGAAACCGGCGCTGAATCTCCCGTTCTCGAATGGCCGGTATGGCCCTTCGTCTACGCGGCTGCGGTCGGAGCGGTCTTCTACGGCGTGGCGACCGCAATGCGTCTCACCCTTCGGTTGATGGGCGACAAGAAATTCATCGAGTCCGAGATGATGGGCGAATCCCCGGGCGTCGAAATATGAGCCCGGAATGGATCGGGATTCTCGGCCTGATCGTGATGGTGGTCCTCTTGCTCCTACGGGTTCCAGTCGGAGTTGCCATGATCGCAGTTGGCATCGTTGGCTTTGCCTTGATCACCAACCCGCGAGCTGCGCTGTCGCGGCTCGGTTCCGACGCATTTTTTGGGGCATCCCTCTACAGCTTGTCCGTCATACCTCTGTTCGTCTTGATGGGGCTCCTGTTGGCGTCGGCGCAGCTGGGCGCCGACGTGTACAAAGCGATCGATGTATTCCTATGGAAGCTCAGAGGCGGCCTTGGGGTCGCGACCATCGGGGCGGCAGCGATGTTTGGTGCAGTCAGCGGGTCGGCGGTGGCGTCGGCGACAACCATGTCAGTTGTTGCGGTGCCGGAGATGCGGAGGTTCGACTACGACCCCGGATACGCGGCAGCAACAGCAGCGGTCGGAGGAACACTCGGGGCATTGATCCCCCCCAGCGCTGTCCTCGTGTTATACGGTGTGCTCACCGAGGAGCCGATCGGACAGGTCTTGATCGGCGGCATAATTCCTGGAATCCTCTGCACGCTGATACTCATGGGCATTGCGCATTTAGTTGTTCTCGCCCGTCCTCATTACGCCCCCCGCCCGGCCGAAAAGCCTGACCTAACCAGGTGGGGAGCAGTTCGGCTCGTGTGGGCGGTGCCGGTCATCTTCGGCATCAGCATGGGCGGGATCTACCTGGGAATCTTCACGCCGACCGAGGCAGGAGGCGCCGGCGCCTTTCTCTCGTTGTTATATGGCGTAATAACTCGCCGCATGACCTGGCAAGCGTTCATGGGCGCCTTGACCCGGACCATCAGGACGACATCGTTCATCTTCATGCTCGTCATCGCAGGCCAGATCTTTGGATTCTTCCTCACCAATTCCCGCATCCCTATCGAGCTTGGCGAATGGATCACCTCCCTCGAGATCGCCCCGTGGTTGATCGTCACCGTGGTCTTCGTCGTCTATTTCATCCTGGGCGCGCTCATGGACGAGATCGCCATTCTCGTGATCATGACCCCCATCATGTATCCGGTAATCATCGCCCTCGGGTATAGCGGGGTGTGGTTCGGAGTGCTCACGATCATGATGTTGCTAACCGGGCTTCTCATGCCGCCGGTAGGACTGATTACGTTCGTCGTGGCGGGAGTCACCAGGATTCCGCTCGGTGATGTTTTTCGTGGGATTTTTCCGTTCGTCGGGGGACTGGCCGTTGCGATCATGCTCGTCATCTTCTTCCCCGGCCTCGTCACCTGGCTCCCAGACCTCATGGTTCGGTAGCGGCAGATCAGTCGCGCATAGCGAGGGTCTTGACCCTGGGGCGCAACTCGGTGCGACACATTGCGTGGATGAAACAGGTCTGCGCGCTCATGTCGAGAGCGTGCGCTGCAAACGACTCATCGTCGGGAGCGAGAAACACGTGGGTGCGCGGA
>JABDOU010000218.1 GCA_013043085.1 Acidimicrobiia bacterium | reverse complement strand
GGCTCATAGGTCCACCTAAGCACGCCCCAAAACGGTTGGCAATCGTCAGCCGTCGTTTAGGAGAGAGAGCCGGGCTCTGTCAAGCAGCGGAGGACAAAGCCCGACGAGAACCTGTTGATCAGTTCAGCAACTGGATGGCTTTGAGCAACCCCATGGCCGACCCGCCTGCGTCCAGCAAAAAGGGAATCGCTCTCACGCCGATTGGAAGGTGAAAAGCACGTGCTGCGTGTTGTGTAGGTGCGCCGTAACGGGGGTGGTGTCGGGCGTCTTCCGGCGAACACTTGCGAGCCTCTCTTGCGCGACGGGTCCAGGCAGTGCGGCTTCAACGCCATCGTTGATGCCGATCGCATCATGCCCGGCGTTTGGGAGGAACCCATCCGATGGGGGCGAACGTCCAATCCGTGTGCCGAGCAAATGGCCGGCCCCTTTGAAAGGATCAAGACATGCGGAATCGGTTTCGCAATCATCTTCTCATCGTCGGAATGCTGACGATGGTGTTCGTACCGGCGGGCGCCGCTCACGCCTCGTGCCTGGAGTTGCCTGCTGTGCCAGTCGCTATCGCCGATGCTCAGACCGTCTTCGTAGGCACTGTCACGAGCGCCGAATATCTCGATCGGGTTGCCACGTTCGAAGTCGAAGAAGTCTGGAAGGGTGATGTGGGCGCAAGCGTCGTGGTCAACGGTGGGCCCAGCATCAAGGAGCTCGAGGCCGGCAAAGCCGCAGGTCAGGATATCGTGACCTCGGTTGACCGGTCATATGTCGTCGGCAGCCGCTATCTCGTAGCTTCTCACGGATCTGAAGACGGCGTGTTGCTCGATAACCAATGCTCGGTCACACAGGTCTACAGCGCCGATCTCGACGAGTACCGTCCCGACACGGCCGTCATCGTCGCCCAGCCTGGCGATCCCACTCCGAACACGGCTGCCAACGTCGACTGGGCTTTGATTGTGGCTATCGGAATCGTGACGATCGGTCTCGGCGTCGGCGCCGCACTGATACTGCGCAATCGGCATGACAGTTTGAACCCTGGCGACGGAGTCCGGGCCAGCAATCCTTAGTCCGGGCTTGCGGCATCAGGCTTCGCTCGTCGGACAGCAAATCAGGGCTCGTAGCCGTGGGGCTGCGAGCCCTGATTGTTATTGGCTTACCTGTGTGTGGCCGTCTGCTTGCGCCCGGCCGGTCCACCTGGTTCCGCTAGTCGGAGGCCGATCTGCTCTGCGACGTTCGAGACTTCCGGGCGACATCCGCATGGCTTCTGACATATCGTCGGCCGGGCTTCTTCGGCTGCCAGCCTGCGATGCTGTATGCACGAAGCGGTAGGTCAATCGGCAAGAGATTGCTCGAAGCCGTCGTTTTTGTGATTCGCATTGATTCCTCTAGCTCTTCTTTTTAGCTCGAGATCGCTCCCGGTGGGCGGCAACGTTCTGTCGGTTGGAGCAGGTCGTTGAGCAATGGCGGCGTGACTTGTTCTTGGATGTGTCGACGAACACATCCACACAAACCTCCGAACAACAGGTACCGAGCCGGTCGACGCCCCCGTCGACCAGTACCTCAACGAGACCAACGCCTGCGATCGCGGCCAGCCGCCTCGCCAGGCGTTTCGAATCAGTCTCGAAGTAGAGGTGCGGCGTCTTCTCGAAGAAAGCGATGCGGGGGACAGCGCCGGCATTCGTGAGAATTGCGTTGACCAATCGCGCTGCTTCATCCTCGTCGGCGGCGTGAAACACTTCACGCAGCTCGCTGCGAAGGCGGCGCACAGCTTTGAGGTCGGATGCAGAAGGTCGACCCAACCCCCCCATCGAGCCGTCGTTGGTGGCCGGATGCTCGGACAGAAACTGCGCCAGACCGTCAATCGTGGTGATGGCGTCCATGTCTTCAATCGGGTTCCGTGTGTTGACCAGGTCGACGATCAGGTCAACGGATTGCTCTTTGAAGGTTTCGAAACTGTAATTATCAAAAATCATTTCACTTCTTACTATTTGTCACTATAGTGTAATTGGCAAAGACATTATAGATCATTACAAAACAGGAACGAACAAGGAGGGCGTTCTGATGACAAGCAACCAGCACACCATCCGAGTTGAGGGACCTTCCATGACAGTCGCACCGAATGTGTCCTCGATAGGCAAATTCTCGAGCCCGGCAACGGTCGGAACCAGGTCGTTCGACACCGTGTTGACCGAGCTCTCCAATCTGAGGCAGCGCTACGAACTCATTCGTCGGCGACCCGAGTTGATGGAAGAGCGCGCGCAACTCATCTCGAATTTGCACACCCTGCGGGCAGAGGCTGCGGCCGCTCGCCGGCTCGTCTACAAGGAGAACCTCATGCATCCATATGCCACCGACATGATCGTCAAGACAATGATTGATGATCGGATGCGAGAGGCGGAGCGCTATCGGCGCGAGCATCCCCGGTCTCAACCAATCGACGCTGCACATCGGGTAGCAACGCGATTGCGTCTGTCGATTCGGCCACGAGACACCCGGCCTACCAACACTGGACCAGGCGACACCCGTCCCGCGAGTCGGCAAAACCCATCAAAGGCTTCAATCAGCCGGCCGTGATTCTCCCATAGACACCGGCGCCCGATTCGTCCGAGAGTTCCGAGTCGGGCGCGATGATCCGCTTGTGGCCTACGGGTCATCGGTGACCGGCACACGTACATGGTCCGCAATAAAAAAGGTCCAGAAGCCTGTATTCAGTCACTTCGCAATGAGGTATACATCTGTCATGGCCGGTCAACAGCACGATCACAATTCTCCCAAGCATGGTCCGAAAGCGGCGATCCACTCGCCTGAAACCGCGCCCGTGGCGACCCATGACGCCGATCAGCATCGGACCCGGGTCTCCGAAAATTCGGGGCATACTCAACCGGGTCGCTCTTCACCAGAACACAAGGTGCCCGTCGCCGACGAGCAGCATGTCGGCGGTCATGGTGCCGATCTCGGCGACAATGAAATGCACGATCACCATGAGCAGGGTCATGATCAGCAGGATCACGGCAAACACGCCGGGCATAGCGTTGCGATGTTCAGGGATCGGTTCTGGCTCTCGCTCGCGCTCGCTGTTCCCGTGATCTTCTTCGCAGAGACGATTCAGGGCTGGTTCGGATATTCCGCTCCGACGTTCCCCGGGTCCGATTGGCTGGCTCCGGTGCTCGGAACCGCGA
>JABDOU010000198.1 GCA_013043085.1 Acidimicrobiia bacterium | reverse complement strand
CCGTATCGGATCTGCAGGAACCCGGGGAGCGCACTGGCCCGTGGTGGGGACACGGTAAGGGCAAGATCGCTCTCGATCACCTCTACTCCACCGGAGCTCTCACGATCCGCGGGCGCACGCCCAACTTCGTCTCGATCTACGACATCCCCGAGCGCGTGTTTGATCGGATTTTGCTGAGTCAGCACGTCCCGGAGCATGAAGCCCATCGTCAACTGATGGTCAAAGCGGTCCAGGCGCACGGTGTTGGCACGCTGTCCGATCTGGCTGACTACTTCCGGCTTTCGAATCCCGAGGCACGCCCTCGCTTAGCTGAACTCTTGGCTGACGGCTTGGTGGAGGAGGTGCAAGTAGAAGGCTGGAAGCAAGCCGCGTACATAGATCCATCCGCCCGGCTACCGCGGAAGATAAGCGGCCAGGCGTTGCTGGCACCGTTCGACCCGCTGATCTGGCATCGCGAACGTACCGAGCGACTCTTCGGCTTCCGGTATCGCATCGAGATCTACGTTCCAGAACCGCAGCGCCAGTTCGGGTACTACGTCTATCCCTTCCTGTTAGACGGTGAACTGGTGGCACGCGTTGACCTCAAGGCTGATCGCAAGGCCGGCGTGCTGCGCGTACTGGGATCCTTTGTCGAAAAGGGTGTTGAGGACGACGAGGTCGGATCGCAGCTTGCGATAGAACTCAGAACGATGGCACAGTGGCTTGGTCTCGGGGATATTGCCGTGTCGAAGAATGGGAACCTGTCAATGTCACTGCGTTCGGAGTTCTGACGTGTCAGCTGTTCGCCGCGATAAAAGCCAGACAACGGGTCCAGGCGTCGGTTGACACGTCCGCAAATTCTTCTGCCTTGCGGTCGAAGAACGAGTGTGGGGCGCCGGGATAGATGTGGAGCTCGTGCTCGATGCCTGCGCCAGATAGAGCCCTGTCGAAGGCTTCGATGTCCTCGGGTGGGATCGAGGTGTCGGCGCCTCCGAAGAGGCCGAGTACCGGACATTCGAAGTGCTCTGTGAGGTCAGCCGGGGCGGGGATATCGCCCCGGGCACTTGTGGGCCTTCCGTAGAAACCGACAACACCGGAGAGACCGTGGCCGGCGGCTGCCTGCAGCCACGAGCTGGAGCCACCGAAGCAGAAGCCGATCGTGAAGAGCGGTCGCGTTGCGTTTCCCTCGCCCTCCCGCAACAACGCAACCGCAGCAGCAACATCTTGCTTGAGTCCCGCATGCGTCGTGCGTTCTACGTGCGGCCAGAAATCGAATTCTCCGTCGCGTGGTTCCGTGCCGGCGGTTCGACCGAAATAGTCGATGGCGATGCTGTCGAAACCGACTTCGGCGAAACGATCGGCCAACTCCTCATAGAAGGGGTAGAGGCCACGCACGTCTGGCATGACGACTATCGCGGGACTCCCCGGTACGCCGGCACGGGCGGCATAGGCCATGAAGTCGGTGCCGTCTTCGGCGGTGAGAATGAGCGACTCACTCGAGAACGAGGCTCCAGTGATCGGGTTTATCGGCGGCCTGGCGTCGTGGTCAAAACACATGTGTGGATACTCCTACGGGTTCATTCCACCACATGAGGATCGACTTCGGGTCAAACATCGATCCGGGGTAGCTCGTCATCTTCGTGCGGTTGCGGGGCCAGGTGAGTCGGAAGCAGGTAGGCCAGGCCGAGGAAGGCAAGTCCGATGCCGAAGAACAGGGCAATCCTGATCAACGCTTCGGTTGATTCGAGGTCATGGAGCATCAGCTTTGTCGCTGCAATCGCCAATGTGGCCCAGCCGGCTTTCTGAACGATCGACTTCTCGAGCCTCACACCGGCTGCCAGCGTCGCGAGCCCAATTGCGGTCCAGGCCGCTGTTATTGCCGCGTCGTTTGATCCGACCACGACCACGACAAGGGCTATCAGGCCGACGTATGCGAGCCCTGCCTCTTGATCTGAGAAACGACCCGGCAACAGACGGGCGAATGCTGCCAGCGACACGACAGCCAAACCGACCACCGGTACCCATTCCAGCTCATACGTCGTTTCATACTGGGATGCGGCTACTGACACTGCGGCGAGGACGATCACGACATGATTGACGAGCGTCGAGATGGAAAAGTTGCCGATGTCGGCGTGGGCTGCAAGGCGTGTGATTCCGGCCAGGATCACAAGACCGAGTAGCAATGCCCATTCATCGAGGGGACCGATCAGATAGACGGCGGCCGTGAAGTGCACGGCTGGGGCCAGCCAGGGGGCGGCCTGGTCTTTCAACGTTGATCGCCACACGAGCAGCAGGAGTGCTGCCACGTCTGTAATGATGCTCAATGTCTCGAACTCGCCTTCCCAGGCCATGAACCCGGCTCTAACGATCAGCGCAAACATTGTGATGACGTAGAGCACGTGACTCTGCCAAATCATCGGCTTGTGATCCAGCCGTCGTCCGATCAGCCAGAGTGCAGTGGCCTGCAGAGGCACAGAGATCATCAACACATCGCCGTCGAGGGCGAGGCTGATGGCGATCGAGCCGAGGAGTGCTGACACGGTCACATGCGTCAATGAGAATTGCCTGAATTCGAATCTGTGCAGGGAGATCGATGCAATCGCGAACGCGACTGCCACCGCACCGATCACGGCAGACCACTGGTAGCGAGATAGCTCGGCCGTTTGGGCGAGCAGAAGCGTGACGATCGGGGCAGTAATTGCGAATCGATGGATGACGCCCTTGAGAAGCGGTTCCAGTGATTCTTCGATGCGGTGCATGGGGGCCTTTACCAGCGTGCCCCTTTCTTCGAGGATTTCCCGGCCCAACGGCACGAGCCATAGCGCGATACCCACGATTGCGATCGAGATCACGACGGGAGCCGAATCAGACTCGTCGGCCGCCAGGGCCAGCATCCCCCACGTCACAGCGGCCGTGCTTACCAAGAGGGTTCGCCAGCCTGTTGCGACGAACACGATCAGGGTGGAGATGGCGATCAGAGCTGCGAACGACGCCAGAAACTCGGGATCTTCGGGGAATCGTTCGATGAGGAATGGTGTGCTGGCTCCTCCGAGCAGTCCAAGGACGGCGATCGGAGGACTATTGAGCATGTACGAAGCTACGAGCGCAGCCAGGGCCACGACCACCATTGCTGCGAACCCGACCTCGCCCGATACGACGCCCATTGGTATGGAACCGAAGGCCGTGAAGAAGCCGGCAACAAAGCTGGCACCCTGCAGGGTTTCGGCAAAAAGGGCTCGCGTGGAACGGATACGCTGACCCACGACGAACAAGGCGATGGATACGGCACCGGCGGCGATGATGCGCATCGTTGGCGTGATCCATCCTCGCTCGATCGCGAGGCCTACTGCGAAGGCGACCGCCAGCAAAACGAGGCCGATGCCGGCCCACTTGAGAATGGTCTCTGACGTCTGGACCGAAAGGGCCTTTTTGAACCTCTCGATCGCCTCCGTGCCTTGCTTCGGTGCGGAGGCAGCAGGTCGAGGAACGGGTGGAGGTGCCGGCAATGGTGGTTGTGTTGCGGAAGGGCGGCGTAGGGGAGGAGCAGCCGGTGATCCCTTGAGGCTCAGGACCTCGTTTTCGAGTACAGCGACCCTGACCCGGAGTTCCTTGAGTTCATGTTCGAGATCCATGTCCTAAGTGTCGGCGCATGGACTGAATTTCGATATAAGGGATTTCCCTGATAAGGGAAGAGTTCGGAGAATCAGGCGATGGCGGCTTCTAGAGCTATTTCCACCATTTCGTCGAACGTGCGCTCTCTTTCTTCGGACGACGTCGAAGCTCCTGTCACGATGTGATCAGAAACGGTGGCAATGGTGAGCCCTTTGGCTCCAAGTTCGGCGCAAGCCCCGTAGAGGCCGGCCGCCTCCATCTCCACGGCGAGAATGTTCATCCTGGCCAGGATCTCAAATTGATCTGGTCGCGGGTGATAGAAGAGATCGGAGCTGAAGATGTTGCCGACGAAAACCTCGATTCCCATGCCCCTGGCTGCATTTACAGCTGCAGTGGCGAGGCCGAAATCTGCGGTCGCAGGAAAATCGTATCCGCCGAACCGGTATCTATTGACATTGGAATCTGTACCGGCGCCTATCCCGATGATCACGTCCCGAATCTCGACGTTCTGCGAAATGCCGCCACAGCTTCCGACGCGAATGAGGTTCTCGACCCCGAAGTCGGTAACCAATTCCTTGTAGTAAATAGTCGCGGACGGTATTCCCATTCCGCTGCCCATGGCCGACATGGGCTCGCCTTTGTAAGTCCCTGTGAAGCCAAACATGTTGCGAACGTCGTTTACCTGTCGCACATCCTCGAAGAACTTCTCGGCGATATGCGCTGCCCGCAGGGGGTCGCCGGGGAGGAGAACTGTTTTGGCGAAGTCGCCCGGGTCTGCGTTGATGTGTGGTGTTGCCATTGGCCAGATCCTAAACCAGAAGCTGGAAGCAAGCATGCGCGCCCATGGACTCGGCGAGATCCGGATTTCTACGTCTTCTTTTGTTTCTTGATCTTTGGTGGCATGGCTCCGACATGCGCCAGGGCTCGTTCGATCCACGGCTCGGCTCGCTCGGGGTTGGCCCGCCAGTCCTGGGGAATCGACACGTATTCCTTCATCGGTCGACCGTCGGGCCCGAAGTCCCCGGCCCCGGGCTGGCTGCGTAGGTGTTCTCTGTCTTCATCAGTCAGGCGAACGCCCACGTCGGCGCCGAAGAGACCCATGAACATGTTGCCATTGACGAAAGCCGCCAGATTTCCGAACATCGGTTTGATCTCGACGTTTGCGGGCACCAGCGATCGAAAGAACTCTTTGTCTTCTTCGGTTGGCTTATCGATCTTCATCGGTTCTGTCTTGTGAGGGTGCTACCTCGGCGGGTGAAACGGCCCGATCCCGCTCCGAAGTGATCAC
>JABDOU010000195.1 GCA_013043085.1 Acidimicrobiia bacterium | reverse complement strand
TCATTTCCCGGATACGGGTGACACGCAACTACCTGGACCGGCCCCTGGCGGACGAGCATCTCAACAAGCTCATCGAGGCAGCGCGCTGGACCGGTAGCTCCAAAAACAACCAGGCGTGGTCCCTGATTGTGATCGACGATCGTCAACAAATCGAGCGTCTCGCGTCGGCCGGGTCTTTCACCGGGCCTTTTGCGACTGCCGTTGCTGTCCTCGTGCCTGTCAAGGGCCCGCAAGGTAACGATTTCGACATCGGGCGGATGGCGCAAAGCATCATTGCGACCGCTGATCTGCTCGGTATCGGGGCCTGTCCCGTCACGTTGCACGATCTCAAGCGTTCACAGGAGGTCCTTGGATTGCCTGATGGCCACGAGGCGCATTGGTGTGTGTCGCTCGGTTATCCGAACGTAAAAGCGGAAGAGGTCGCGCGTGATGAGCGTCGGAGCTCCGGGTGGATCCCGTCCGGGAGGAAACCAACCGATGAGTTCGTACATCACCAGCGCTGGTGATCAATCGCCGATGGCTCCGATCCGGGATATCGGCCAGTAGCGGAAGCGAACTCGCCAGACGCCGCTTCGTGTGTCAATTGGTCCGAAGGTTCGGCTATCGGCCGTGTCTACGGTGCGATTGTCGCTCAGTACAAACATCTGGCCTTTTCCAAGTTTCCAATCTCCTTTTCCGGCTAGCGCTCCCTGCGCCCATGGTTGGGCCAGAGCCGTTTGGTTGACGCTCAGCCGCCCGCCGTGAATGCCAACCGTGTCGCCTGCGACGGCCACAACCCTCTTTACCAAAAGCATGTCCGCCTCGGTTGGATGCGGGAAGACGACGAGGGTCGAAGGAGGCACGGACCTGGAACTGCTCCCCGTGAGTCGGGTGGCGACCAGATAATCGCCGGCTCGAATGGTCGGCGCCATGCTGGCATCTACGGCCTCGAAACGCGCAACGTAGCGTGCCAAAAAGCCGACAACGGTTGCTGATACGGCAGTCAAGAACAGTCGTAATCGGCTCAAGATCCTCTCCTACGGTCCGGCTTCGGCGAGTGTAGGGTTCGGCTGTGGTTACAGCTTCGGCTGTAGTCACAGCTTCGCCTGTACATGCAGGTTCGGCTGGAAAAGCAGGTTCGGCTGCACGACCGGCAGCCCACATAGGTTCGCCGCTCGCGAGTTCGCTCGTACATGGGCACGATGTCGGAGGGTCATCCCGGATGGGGAGATTCGTCACAACACCCTGCCCTGGGCGGCCATCACACAACACGGAGGGAAATACCATGGGTCTCCTAAGACCAGCTCGCAAAGTCCACGCACACTGTCACGTTCCTTGTGGCATCTACGATCCTGTCTTTGCGCAGAATGCCGCAGAGACGGTTGTAAAAATGGTGGAGCAGATCGAAGCGCTCGACGCCAATTCACCAACTTTTGTGCACGACCTTTCCCGCCGGGTCGCTAATAAGGAAGACCACGCGAAGAAGTGCAAATATGAGCTCCTCGACGTCTTGTGGACCCAGTACTTCAAACCTGCTCACGTAGAACGCTGGCCCGATCTCCATGAGAAGTTTTTCAACGCCGGACACCTCTGCACCCAGAACATGCAGGAAATCAGCTCCGAAAAAGCCCAGGCGTTGCTCGACGCGGTGAACGAGATCGCAGGCATATTCGCCGAGAGCAAGAGCTAGTCAGACAGAACTCCTCCTGCCGCGACTGTCGTAAACACGAAGGCAGCCGTTGTCGCCAGAATGACGGCGAGAGCTCCATAGGCAGTTGTCTGGTCAACCGCTTGAACGACAATCCATTTGGCAAGCCAGGCCATTGCGCCGGAGAGGATTGCCAGGGGGACTGCTCGACCAACGGATCTGAGAATCGGGGCAAAGAACACCCAGCCCTGTTGCTCGTACCAGCGCCACGCCAGTGCTCCCGTATAGAGGGCTAGGGACATGACACTCGCCATGGCAACGCCGGCTACTCCGTATCTGGCAGCCGCCCACGAATAGAGGGGGATGGCTACGACGGTCGCGGCCGTTCCTATCACCACCGGGATCCACATCTGGCGGCGGGCATAGAAGCCGCGCGTCACCAACTGCAGCACGCCCCATAGCGGAATAGCCAGGGCATACACCGACAACGCCAGCGCGGCAGCTTCGGCGTCATCGGCCCCGAATCGACCTCGCTCATAGAGCAACGAGATCACGGGTCGCGCCAGCATCGACAAGAGGACCGCCCCACCGATGCTCAAAACGGTCACCCACTGGATCGAACGTGAGAGGGTTGTCGTGAGGGTTTCCTCTCTCTTCTCGTTGTACAGGCGTGCCAGAGTCGGATAGGCAGCCACGCTTGCTGCCTGAGCAATGGCGCCAACCGGGACCAGCATGGTTCGGCGAGCGTATTCGATGTGGGTGGCCGCGCCAGGACCCACGTCTGTTCCGAACTTGGTTGCGAAAAACTCGTCAAAGAATGCGATCGATTGTCCAACCATGAGAGGAATGGCGAGCGCCACATATTGCCTCACTGCCGGGTGTGACCATGAGGTCGATACGTTCTTGAGACCCGATCGCCGCGCCCCGAAGATCTGGAGGCCGAAATTGCCTACTACCGATCCCACCAGAACCCCCCACATGAACGGAGCTGTCTCGCCCGCTTCGGTTCCCAGGTTGCCGAGCACGCCGCCGATGATGATCCCGAGGTTGTAGACAATGGGTGCCAGGCTCGGGATGAGAAATGAACCTTTGGCGTATTGCACGGCCATCAGCAAGGACCCGAGGATGAAAAAGAACTGAGCGGGGAGAATGATCCTCGTGTTCCGCACCGTCTCCGCGACCTGCGCTTCGTTGAAGAGCGGAAAGATGCTTCTCACGACACCTGGCGTAGCCATCCAGGCGATAACAATGAGAGCAGTGATGGCGATGGCCGCCCATCGTGCGATTGCACCAAACGCGGCCCATCCCCCTTCTTCGTCGTCGTCGGCGAGATAACGAGTGAAAATGGGTATGAAGGTGATTGAGAGGAAACCGCCCGCCAGCAGGTAGTTGGTGAAATCAGGAATCTTGAACGCGGCTACATACGTGTCGCTGATGGCGTCCGCTCCGAGGATGTCGGCAACGATGATGTTCCGCACCAGACCCAGCACCCTGCTGACGAGGACACCCGCGGAGACGATCAGGGCGGCCGTTCCCATTCGGCTCTTCGTCGTCACACGAGGTCCAGTTCACGCAGAGCGAAACCGGTTATTGCCCACATGATGAGTGCGATGACCAGCGCCTTCAGCGTGGCTCCACCGGCGCCCGCCACCACCGCCCCGTTTGTTTCCTCCAGGGTGGCAATGACGCGGGCGAACTGGCTGAGATCGGCGTAGGCCGAGGTTCCAACGCGAAAGGGAGACAAATTGGAGAACTGACGCACCGTGCGTGCGAGAAACTGCTCGATGAGCAACAGGTAGACCAGTCCGGCAAGTGTTGCCCTCTTCATTACCAGTCCGAGAGGGAGGAGCAACGCCGCGTAGACGAGCGCGCTCAGGGTTGCGCCAACGACACCTGCCACGAGCTCTGTCCAGATGCCACTGCCAACACCTAGTGCGAAGGCCGCAAACACTGCACCGAGCCCGCCTACCAGGGAGGCTCCCAACCACGCCGCGACCAGCTTTGCCGCTGCGATGGTCCAGCGCGATATCGGACGCAACGTCAAGAATGCCATGGTCTTGCCCCGCTTTTCCTCGCCGAATGCGTTCGCGCCAAACGTGATTGCAACCGCCGGAATCAAAAGAGTGAAAAGAACCTGAGTGCTGAATTCCTCGTAGAGCTGTGACCCGACCGCACTGCCACTGACGAGCCCCGCTATCAGCTGTACGACACCAGGGATCATGGCGAGGGCCAACAGCAACCAGCTGCGCCTTCCCCCCAGAAATCCTCTCAGCGTGTTGACAACGATCGAACCGAATGCGGTCATCGCCGCTTGTCCAGATAGCCGAAGACCGCTTCGAGCGACATGTCCTCGGGCTGAAATCGGGTGATTCGTACTCCGCTATCGATGGCGAGACCCGGCAAATCGCGACCGAGCGCCCCCAGATCATTGGTCTCGATGACCATCTCTGAATTGCCGATGGCAACCGATGTGATGAGAGGATGTCCGATCAGAAGTGCGCCCAGGCCTCTGAGGTCGTCGGCGTCGATGCGCACCTTGTAAGGGATATCGATCATCGCGGCGCGAATGGCTTCCACATTGCCGGCTGCCGCCAGTCGACCATTGGTCATCGCGAGCACTCGATCGGCGATCCGCTCGACCTCAGCGAGTACATGGCTGGATACGATCACTGTTGCCCCGTTGGCGGCGAGCGATCGGATCAACGCGATGAGCCGGGCACGCTGAACCGGGTCGGTGCCGTTGAGGGGCTCGTCGAGGATCAGAATGTCGGGTCGATGAGCGATGGCCGCGGCTACCCGGGTGCGTTGCTTCATTCCTTTTGAGAACTCGCCGAGTTTGCGATCCGCCGACTCGGTCAACTGGACCGTGGCGAGTGCATCGGCGGCAGCCTGGGACGGATCAGCCAGTCCGGTCAGCTGGGCTGCATATGTGACGTATTGCCGAGCTGTGAGAAACTCGTAAACCGCATCCTCTTCCGGTACGAGTCCGACACGCTCGAACAACTTCGGATGCCCTCTCGGATCGAGACCGTCGACGGAGATGGACCCCGTCGAAGGTTGCGTCAGGCCCGCCAGCATCCGAAGCAAGGTGGTCTTCCCGGCGCCGTTTGGACCGAGCAAACCGGTCACACCCGGTCCGAAGGAGCACGTGAGTTTTGAGTTTGCAACCTTGTCTCCAAACCACTTAGAGACATCGTTGACCTCGATGATTGCATTTGGAACCAGAGCAGGCGATGTCATATGAGCTTCCGGTAGCGGCGCAGAATCAACGCGACAGCCAGGGTGAGGAATGCGATGGTCGTTGCGAGAACGGCGACGATGGGCAGGTCGGCGCCAGGAAAGTCGTCGAGCGTATTCACACCAAAAACCCAGTCGCGGATACGTGTAGGCCAGAATTGAATGCTGAGGAGCGAGAAGTACTCGTTGATCGAGCTGAGGCCGATGCCGACACCGTTCAGCACGTTTACGCCGATGATGTAGATGGCGATGGCGGCTCCCCGGTTGTTGATATAAGCAGCAACCAGGGCCGCAACCCCGACATTGACTGCAAGGTAGGCGAACGAGGTAAGCGGAACCCGCCACCAGAAGGCGAGATTGTCGGCGAGGTGCCCGAAGAAGCTTGGAGAGATCAAGGCCTCGCCGATCAGGAGAACCAGTTGGGGGATCATCAGAAACACGCCGACCGAAATAGCCATCGCCACCAATCGGGCCACAAGATAGGTGTTGATGGTGGGTGGCCTCGAGGTATACACCAGGAGGACATTTTCAACCCGGTCAGGAATCAGCAAATTGGGCACAGCGACGGCAACGAAAAAGAAGATGAGTTGCGATGTCCAGTCGAAATACTCCCGATCGTCGAGAAGGACATCACCGCTGAGGGGCAGGCCGAATATCTTCGCAACCACCTGGATGACAACAACGCCGAGTGCGGGCAGGATTGCGAGGGCGACCAGAGAGAACGGAAACGCCTTGTTGCGTGCGCGTTTTCCTATGCCGACCGATTTCTTGAGACCGTCTATCACCATGCGCCAGAACACCTGGCGATCAGACAGGCGGGGTCCCCGGTATTGCTCGTAGCCGAGATCGAATACTGCGCCTTCGCTCGTCACGGAGCACCCCGCTCGGCCGATTCCTCTTCTAGAAACAGCTGTTCGAGAGTGCGTCGATCAGCCGACAACGATCGGAGACCAAGGCCGTATTCAGCGGCTGCGACCATGACTGCCTGAAAACCGTCCATGTCCTGTGTCGACTCGATCGCCACATGCCGACCGTTGACCTCGACTTCGAAGCCCTGGGCACGGAGCGACGCAACGGCGGGCTCCGCCTGGTCGAGGAATTCGGCAATGACCCGATGTCCCGACTGGACGGCATCGAGAGGCCCGGACCGCAGGATCCGTCCTTGATCCATCATGATGACCCAGTCGCACGTCGCTTCGATGTCCGTGAGCACGTGGGTTGAAAACACGACGCTGATCCCGAAGTCGCCAAGGCGTTTGATGAGTGCCAGCATGTCGGCGCGGCCGTTTGGGTCGAGACCAGATGTCGGTTCATCGAGAAACACGAGCTCGGGGGAATGCACGATTGCCTGAGCAAGCTTTGTGCGCTGCGTCATGCCGGTCGAAAAGGTTCCGATCGGCCGGAACCGTTCTTCATCGAGTCCCACGATGGTCAGGGTGTCGGCCGCGCGCTGGCGGGCTACACCGGGCGGGAGGCCGCCGAGTTCGCCGGCGTAGGAAACGAATTTGGCGGCGGTTTCTTCTAGCGGGAGACAGTTGCCCTCCGGCATGAATCCAACCCGGGCCTGGACCAGATCCGGCTCGATTGCAACGTCATGACCCAGGACGCGGGCGGTTCCCGCCGATGCGGGCGCGAGCCCGAGAAGAACCCGGACAAGCGTGGTTTTGCCTGCCCCATTCGCACCGACAAGCCCAATGCGCCCTTGCGGAACGTCCAGATCGAGGCCCTTCAGAGCGTGGAAATCGCCATAGGAAAAATGAAGACCGTCCACCTCAAGCATGCCTGCAAGCTACCCGCACTGGCTTCGGCTCGTCAGCATTCGTAGATTCTGGTCGTGGACACGATCATGGCCCTCGCTGCAGCCGGCGTTGCTACCGCCTTCTTCGTCGACTTGGCCATGGGATATCGAGTCCGGCCGCGGCGTCATGTCGCGGTGTGGGCCCTGGCCATAGCCATGTATGCCATCGCAACGTGGGCGCTGGTAGTCGGTGTCGTCTTCGGATGGACCGACCCGGTCTTCCGAGTCTTCTATCTGTTCGGGGCAATCCTGAATGTTCCGTTTCTGGCGCTGGGGTCGCTGTATCTGGCTGCTCCGAAGTCCGCCAGCCGTCTCCTGGAATTCTTTGTGATCTTCGGGCTGCTTGCGGCGTTTGTTGTCATCACTGCCCCCACGGTCAACATCGTGCCGACGGATGGCCTCCCGGCCGGGTCCGACGTCTTTGCTTCGTTCAGCGAAGTTGGCCCTACCGGACCACGGTTCTGGGCATTGGTCGCAAATGTGCTCGGAACGCTGGTACTCATCGGTCTTGCAATCGTGAGCATTCTTCGCCTTGCGAGGGTGAATAGGACGTCAGTTTTGGCCAATGGTCTGGTGATCGCGGGGGTGCTTGCTCCGGTCTACGGAGGAACGCTGTTCGCGTTTGGAGAGGCGGGCTCATTTGCAGCTTCGTTGCTGCTTGGTGCGATCCTGCTGTGGGCTGGTTACCGGGTCGGTAGCGCTTAGCATGGAACCGTATGCGGTATCAGGTCGGGTTGGTGCTCGGGATCGGTTTGATCCTCGCCTCGTGCTCAGATGCGGGCTCGGTCGAACCTGTATTTGATCCGGGAGTTGTGAGGATCGCAGCGATCGGAGATTCGATCACAGCCGGTCAATGTTCCTACACGGACGACCGCGGTGACCAGACCCCTGGTTCCCAGGTGTATTCCTATCGGTTCTATCTCCAGGAACACATCAATGCCGCAGATTTCGAGTTGGGCGTCGACTATGACTTCGTCGGTCGCAATCGCGGGCCCTTTCTCGGTTGTGGTGTCATCCAACCCGTTCTCGGAAACGAAAGCGTCGTTGCCGGCAGCCAGCCGATCCCCGGCTTCGGCGACCCACAACACGAAGGGTGGCCAGGTGCAACCGTGGCCCAGCTGACGGAGCGCCTCACCGACGGGGTAGGCGACCCGCCACCTGATATCGCTCTGGTGCAGGCCGGTACAAATGACCTGTTCGCGATCGCCAATCAACTCGAGTTGCCGTGGGAGCCGACGCCGGACCTCATAGATGCCTTCACCGACGATCTGGGCAAGCTCGTCGAAGTCATTAGATCGATGAATCCAGACGTGGCGATTC
>JABDOU010000127.1 GCA_013043085.1 Acidimicrobiia bacterium | reverse complement strand
GTCCTGGTTGATGTCGAATCCAACCCGGTGGTCCACCTCGATGACGGGCGAGGCGGTCGTGTGCTTGGCGGCCACAACGGCGGCGATGCGCGGCCTGAGCTGTTCGAGACGATCCGTACAGACAGTTCCGAGATCACATGGAATCGGTTGTGCCAGGAAGATCGTGACGTTCGGATTGTGGATTCGAAACTCGTCGATGATCGCTTCGAGGTCATTCTGGAATTGCGTTGGCATGTCAGGCGTTGCGCTGTTCCAGTTCTGGTCAAAGATGTTGTTCGTGCCCAGATGAATGAACACGTAGTCCGGAGCCAAACCGTAGGAATTGGACGCAAGCATCTCTGCATATCGCTCGTCGCTGGTAGCACCGCCGCGACCCTCATGGTGCGGGTCAGCAATACCTCCGGGTGATGTCTGACGGGTGCCGATGAAGTCGAACGAATAGCCAGCGCTGGTCAGCAATGTCTCGAACGGCCCTCGATACGCGTTGTCTCCGTCCGTTCCCTCGGTAATCGAGTTACCAACGAACATGAGTGTGAAGTCCGACGGTGCCACGGGCCCGATCTGATACTCGAAGTAACCATCGCAGTACAGCCGCTCTTGACCGTGGTTGGTCACCGGCGAAGTGATGCATCCTCCGATGGAGATTCCGACGGCCTCAGCTACCTCGGATTCGAAGACCACACCATCGACGATCACGCTGTCGATCTCGACATTCTGGTCTGGATTGTTGAGGTCATCGAACTCAATTCGGATGGTGTCGATTGGATCGTCGCATGTGTAGGTGAGATTCTGTACCTGTGGCGTGGGCCAGCCGGCACCGAACGGCCCGAATGTGCCCTGGGTCACGTCATTTATCTTGAGCGTGACTATCTCATCTCCTTGGAAGCCGGAGGCTGCGAAGCTGATGGGAATGCTGTTGCTTCCGCATGAGTTGCTGGAACCCGCCACAGCTATAGCCCTGGCGGCGCCTGGTGAGTTGAGGCTTGAGAGGAACGAGGAGCTGCTGTCATAGCGCCAGCGATCCTGGTGGCCGTAGACGAAAGCTGCAGCTCCGCTGTTGAGCACGGCGTAGGCATCGGCTTCGACGTCAAACTCGTCAATCGGATCGTTGGCGTGCATCGGGCACCACGAAGGTGCCCAGGTTTCGTAGCGCATCTCAGCCGAGATGATCGGTTTGCCGAAACTCGCTGCGGCCAGAAGCATGTTCTCGGCATCCTGGGGATCGGTGCAATGACTGGTGTGGATCGAAAGCGCCTCGTTCCAGGGTCGATCCGAGAACAGACTGCGGCTGTAGTCATACGGCCCCGTGTGGTAGGTCACAGTGCTGGCGTCGCCGGTCCGGATGCCGTTCTTGAGGTTGATCCACGTTTGTTCGGTTGCGTTCTCGTCTTGCCAGTAGACGGTGGTCGATCCCTGTTCGGTTACGTCATAGGCCCAGTCGCCGCCGAACACCCAATACTCGATAGCCGGATGTCCACCGAACGCAACCGCCATGGCCTGTCCGTACGAAAACGCGTTCGCTTCGTTGAGCGGAGCCTCAGCAGGCGAGGCGGCCCTGGCTTCCCCGGCCCTGGGTTGGGTTCCGACCAGGGCCGAGCCCCAGGCCGGGACGAGACCTACTTTCAATCCGCGTTCGTCGGCCCTGTCCAGGAACCAGGCGACATCATCGAGATAGGCCGATCCCGGGCTGCCCAAATCGCCGATGGCATTGCCACGCCAGTTCGGCTCGGCGACACCTCCACCCCATGAACCGTCGAAATCGTCCTGTCCCCAGTAGGCAGGGACCACCCAAATCCAGGTTCCGTCAAAACCAGCGCTCTCCAGGTAGTCGAGGTACGTGAGCAGCTCGGCGTCGTCGGTACCCCGTGTGATGCATCGCCAACAGGTATCCCACATATCGAAGTTGCCCGCAGGTGGATCGACAACCCCGGTGTCGACCTGAAACTCGAAGTAGCCGTTGCAGTACAGCCACTCGGTTTGGTAGTTGCCGCTGACGCAGTACGACGAGCCGTCGAAAACCGCAGTTCCCAACACAGAGGGATCTTCGGTTTGGTAGTCGACACCGTCGACGACCACCTTGTCGACCCGCAGGTTCCTATCGGGCCCGCTTCCGCCGTTGTTGGTGAACTTGACCTGCAGGCTCGTGAAAGGATCCGGGTAGTCGGTGACCGTATAGACGTCGAGAGCCGTTCCGGTCAGTGTCCACAGTTCGACCAGGGATCCATTGATCCACAGCTGCATCTCTTCATCGCCCTGCTGACCTCCCGCATGGATTTCGATCGTGTGTCCGGCCGGGCCGACGTCGACGTAGTCGGCGTTGTATGCGACGTCCTGGTTCGGGATGATGGTGACGAACTCAGCAGGCCCTCCATGGGACCACACATCAAACTGGTAGAGCCGACCGCTGAGCGGCTGTTGCGACGGCGCGGTGATGGTGTGCTGAAATCCGATGAGCGTCGGAATCACCGCCGGAGTCTCAACGGCAATGCCGTCCCAGAGCACCTCGAGTCCGGGTGGATTCGTTGTCAGGGAAAGGTTCACTTTGTCCGGATCGATCTGTACGGAAGTCGACCCGCTCAGGCCGTCGCCGTCTGTTGCCGTAAGCGTGAAGCGAAAAAACGTGTGTTCGTTGAACGGATGATCGGACGAGGGGATCTCGTATGTCCCACTGCTGCCACTTGTGACCTGACGGGGATGAAAGTGGACGTCGTGGCCCAGTTCGATATTCCATTCGAGTGTGTCGGTGGGATCATCACTCGAGCCCGAAAAGTTGATGACATCGCCGGCCCGAAAGAGGGTTCCATCTAGCGGCTCGTCGATGGTCGGGATCGGGATCGTGCCAACCGAAATGTCGATCGGGTCGGACAGAGTGGTTCGAGTCAGATCGGACACGGACAATCGTGCCTGGTACGTGCCTACGGCGTTGTAGGTGTGTACAACAGAGGCGCCAGTTGCGGTTGGGCTGCCATCACCAAAATCCCATTCGTAGGTCAGTGGATCATTTTCCGGATCATCGGCGGCACCGGTGAATGTCACCTGGAGTGGAGCGTCGCCTCCTGAAGGGGTTGCATCTGCCTGCGTGATTGCCGGAGGCTGATTGCCATCGAGGTATTGAACACGGCGGATATACCCGGAACTGAATTGATTCGGGTTGCCGTCTTCGCTGAGCGATACGTAGTAGAGCGAGCCGTCGGGTCCTACGTCGACCTCGACGACGGGGCCGATGTTGATTGCGAACGAGTGGTAGGTCGGATTGGTTGGATCCTCGAAGGTCAGATAGCCCAGCCAGCGATTGGAGTAGTCGCCGAAGAAGTACGCTCCCTGAAAGGCTGAGGGAAACTGGTTGCCCCGGTACACGACGCCGCCTGAGATCGAGCCACCGAACCGGGTATTGGGAATGGTGTTATTGGGATGCTGCGAGTACGTATCGATATCGTGCTCATAGGTGAAGAGAGGATCCGCATATTGCGGGTCCGTGCACGCACCTTCGCATAGCGGCCAACCGAAATTGAGGCCGGGGGTGTTGAGGTCGAGGAGGTTGAGATCTTCCCACGTGTCCTGTCCCACCTCGGCGACGAAGGCCTGTTGACCGACTTGATCCCAGGTGAGACGAAAAGGGTTGCGCAACCCGGTCACCCATATCGAATCGACGTTGGGTCCTGTTCCATCGTTGAAGGGATTGTCTGGCGGAATGGTTCCGTCGGGAGCAACGCGATGGACGGCACCGGAGCTATGAGTGGTGAGCTGGGCGTCGGATGGCTGTGAGCGGTCTCCGATGGAGAACCACAGATTCCCGTCGGGCCCGAATGCAACGCCACCGCCGTAGTGGAATGAGGTTCCTGCGTGCGACTCCGGTGACTCCCAAACGACGAACTCGGAGTTTGCCGCCGCCTGATCGTTGATGACGGTGAATCGGCTCAGTCGCTGTTTCTCGGTTGGGCCGTACGAGTACCAGAGGTAGATGAAACCGTCGTTTGAGAACGTTGGGGAGATTTCGATGTCAGTGAGGCCGCGCTCACCGGTACCGAAATCGACGCCTGGCACAGATAGGACCAGGGAGGGGGTAGCCGGCAGGGAGGACGGGTCGGCGATGAAGACATCGCCATTGAGCTGGATGAAGATCAGCCGTCCGTCAGGAAGGAAGTCAACCGCTACCGGATTGGCCAGGCCATCAGCGATGGTTTCTGTGTTGAAGTTCGCAGGCTCCCCGGATGCCCAGACCGGGGTTGCCGTCGACATGGCGATGATGCTTCCGAACACCAGAAGAAACAGACCGCGCATGATTCCCGCCACTGATAACCCCAACTCACACTAAGTAGTCGACCGCTACTCAACGTAGCGAGGTTTTCGGAGACGGGCAACGGGGGAAGGGTGGATTTCGATGGAAAGGATGAGACCTCAATGATGAGACGACATATATGAGGCCTCGTATGTAACCCTCTTGAATCGGCAGCCACGGGTGCATACGTTCTCGTCATGTTCTTGGAATTCTCCCTGTTGGCTGTTGCGGTCGGGGCGTTCGGCTGTGCCCTCATGCCACTCCTCAGGCCGACCCAGATGCGAATGCTTGCGTTGCCTCTCGGACCGCTTTTTCTGGTTGTCGAGCTCCTGGCTTCGCTGCCGGCCTCGGCCTCCCCTTCGCCGCCTGCCGTTCGCCTCGTTGATGCGACCGCCGACGATTCTCAGGAGCCCGACGTTGAGCTACCGGAGTCCGCAGTCGAACGCAAACTTCATCAATATCGGGTGGTTCCGGGGGATTCACTCTGGGCCATTGCCTGTCGTGATCTCGGATCAGGTTCTGACGAGCAGATCGATCGGCATTGGCGCCAGATCTATGCGAAAAACCGTGAGATCATTGGCTCCAACCCGGATTTGATCTTTCCGGGACAGGAGCTCTCTATTCCGGAGGCCACAGATGGGTGAGCATTCCGACGAGCATGCAGAAGAACTCGAATTCATTCCGTGGTCGCAACTCGTCGACTCGCATGCATCGCGAGCTCCCCGATTGATCTATGTTGCGGCCGCTGCCGTTCTCGCGCTTGGCGTCGGTGCCTGGTTGGCACCACGGGTGCTGGGAAACAACATAGAGGTGACGCCTCTACCTGCTGCCGACACTCCCGCTTCGACCAGTCGGGCGGCGCTTCAACCTGCGCAGCCGGAGCCCGCAGATCGACCAGTAGTCGCCGGCGATGATGGCTCACTTGATGGGATTAGCGGATTGGGGGAAGGATCTGCGTTTGAGGCTCTGGCAATCGCAGAAATCTTCGTACACGATTACTTCACACGGGATCTCGATGCCAACCGGGAGACAGACCTCGCGGTATGGGGG
>JABDOU010000126.1 GCA_013043085.1 Acidimicrobiia bacterium | reverse complement strand
GTCCATGGCCGCCACGCCGAAACGGGTGCTCAGGACGCGGTCCGTAGCGGTGGGAGTGCCCCCACGTTGGATATGACCGAGCACCGTCACCCGGGTTTCAAAGCCCGTACCCCGTTCGAGTTCTCTCGCCACGTCGTAGGCAACGCCACCATGCTTGATTTGTCCGAACTCGTTGAATTCGGGCTCCGGAATATCCATTGTTCCCGGGATGGGAAGCGCACCTTCGGCAACGACGACAATCGTGGCGAAGCGTCCTTCATGGTGCTTTCGAGTGATGATCTGACAGATGTCCTTGATGTCGAAGGGCTCCTCCGGAACCAGGATCGCCGATGCCCCGCCGGCTATCCCTGCCCATGCCGCGATGTGGCCGACGTGGCGTCCCATCACCTCAACGACCATGACGCGGTCATGTGACTCCGCCGTCGAGTGCAGCCGATCAATTGCCTCGGTTGCGGTCTGCACTGCCGTGTCGAATCCGAACGTCCTCTCCGTACCTTTGATGTCATTGTCGATGGTCTTGGGAACACCGACAATAGGGAAACCTTCTTTGACCATCCGATCGGCGACGGCCAACGTTCCATCGCCACCAACCGCAATCAGAGCCGAGAGATTGTGTCGTTCAAAAGTCCTTCGACAGGCATCGACCCCGCCTTCGAACGCAAACGGCTGATACCTGGTTGTGCCGAGAATGGTGCCGCCGCGAATGAGAATTCCTCGACACGCCTCAACGTCGAGGATACGAGTCGTATCTTCGATGAGTCCCTTCCATCCGTCCCGGATGCCGAGGACGGTATCGCCGTGCTCTTCGGCGCGACGTACTACCGCTCGAATGACTGCGTTCAGTCCGGGACAGTCGCCACCGCCCGTGAGAATTCCGACCTGCATCTGGTAATCCTATGCCCGCCGTATTTGAATCAGCACTGACCTTTGGCACCAATCCCATTCCCTAATCTGGTGAAAGCGCTTGCTACCCAAGGATTGGTTGGATTGAGTTTCGAATTACCCGCGGCCAGGTCCGTCGTCCGGAATCCGGCCCAGGAGGAGATGAGATCCTGGGTTCTTGAATATATGCCGCGAGTACAAGAAACCGAGTTCGGCAATCTCAACTACACGGCCAGGGTGACCGCACGGCTCGCGCCTTCAACATTCTTTGTGAGTGACACCGAAAGCTTCAAGCCTGCGATCAGTACCACCGAGGCTGCCGAGTGGGCAACTCGACAGGATGCCTATATCCGCGATCATGACATGCTGCTGATCGAGGGATACATCGGGCCCTCATCAGAAGTACGGGCCGGGGCACAGCTTTACATCGAAAAGACGCAGGCGAATATTCCCGCAATGCAGCAACAGCTCTTCTTCCCACCGGATGCCGCATGGACTCCCAAGTTCACGACGATCTACACACCCGGTCTTCCCGCCCCCGGCAAACCGAACGATTGCCTCATCATGGTCGATTTGCAGGCCGGTGTCACCCGGGTGCTCGGTTCGGACTACTTCGGTGAATCGAAGATGGGCGGGCTGAGAATGTGGAATCATCATGTCTTCGAACAGGGTGGTCTGGCCTGCCACGCCGGCCTGAAGGTGTTCCCGGGTCATCAGACTCCGAGCGGAGAGGAGGAAGCAGCATTGATCATCGGCCTTTCGGGGACCGGTAAGACCACAACCACATTCCGACAACAGCTCGGCTCGATGCCCGTGCAGGACGATTTCGTTGCTCTCATGCCCGGAGGGCGGGTGTTCTCACCAGAGAACGGTTGCTTTGCCAAGACGTTTGGCCTTGATCCGAATGATGAACCGACGATCTACTACGGCACCACCCACCCGTCTGGTTGGCTGGAAAATGTTTCGGTGGACTCTGAAGGGCGGGTCGACTTCTTCGACACGACTCACACTGCAAACGGACGTTCAACGTTTCCTTTGGCGAACATCCCCCACCGCGACCCCGCAGGGCTGCCGCAGGCCAGGTATCTCCTGATTCTGAATCGAAACGACAACGTCGTACCGGCGGTGGCCAGGCTGACTCGCGATCAAATAGCGACGTACTTCATGCTCGGCGAAACCCGGGGGACTTCTGCGGGAGGAGCGGCCGAGCAGGGCAAAAACCTCCGCGTGCCCGGTACGAATCCGTTCTTTTTCACAAATGACGCACTGCAAGGGAATCGCCTGCTCGAGCTGCTGCAAACCATGCCCGACCTTCAAGCGTTTTTGCTGAACACGGGAAGGGTGGGCGGCGGTGAAGAAGGAGACGGCTCGAAGAACGTGAGCATCTCGCACTCGGCCGCAGCTGTGGCCGGCATAGTCGGCGGCACCATCGAATGGGTGCTCGATCCGGATTTTGGGTATGAGGTAGCGGCAGCAGTGCCTGGCATAGATGACCTCGACCTTCTCCATCCGGTTCGCCTCTATGAAGCTCAAGACCGGTTGGAGGAGTACAAAACGCTGGTCGAGCGTTTCCAGGAGGAACGCTCTGCGTACCTTGCCCGTTTTCCTGGTTTGGCTCCGTCGATTGCACGGCTATGACGTGCAGCTGCGATCCCTCAGCTTTGATGCACAAGATGCCGACGGTATCGGTAACCGACAACTCAAACTGGGGTCCTGGTAGCGTTATCAGGACGCGGTAGCGAAAGTAGCGATGCAGGATCAAGGTGAAGCTCCTCAGGCGGGCACCAGGGCGTTAGATCCACACGGTCAATTCTCGGCCATCTTCGCAAGGCGGCTCCCGGACGAGCTGAAAGACGTGTCCGGCCGGGAGAGCCTCGTGGCCGTGATCGACGATATGTATCGGTTCGTCAATGATCGTCGGAACCAGGAACTCTCCGTCCGGGTGAGTGTTCCGACGATGGCCACCAGCGGGTACGACGGCGACACGGCGGTCGTCGACATCGTCGTGGACGATTCCCCCTTCCTCGTCGACTCTGTCACAGCGGTGTTCGAGGACGCCGGCTACAGCGTCGAGTGGGACGCCAGAGCGGTCATCGGCACGGTTCGGGACGAAGACGGGAATCTGCTCGAAGTCACCAAAGCTCGCGACGCCGATCATACGGAGTCGGTGCAGCACTATGTGCTCGATGAAGCTCCGAGCATCTCTGATCAACGAGACCTCGAGGCCGCCATTGGCCGGGTCTTGGGAGATGTCCGGCTTGCCGTGCGCGATTTCCACAAGATGGAAGACGCCGTAGATCGGATGATCAAGATCGCCAAGGGTGCATCCGCCCGCTACTCCTATGACGACATTGCAGTGGCAGTTCGATTCCTGGAATGGATGCGCGATCTCAACTTCGTGTTTCTCGGTTATCGCGAGTACAAGATCGTTGACACCGATGAGGGCAAGGCACTCGTCGTCGCACCAGAAACCGGCCTGGGCATTCTCTCTAAGCCGGGTCAGTCGAAGTACGAAAAACCCGTGTTGCTTTCAGACCTGCCGCAAGCGGTCCGGGAGCGATACGAGTCAGGATTTTTGTGCGTAATCGCAAAAACCAACGGTGTGTCAACGGTGCACCGGCGGGCACGCATGGACTACGTGGGTGTTCGGCACATCAACGAGGCGGGGGAGGTCGTCGGTGAGGCTCGCATGGTTGGCCTCTTCACATCTCGAGCGTTGATGACCGAGTCTGCTGCCATTCCGATCCTTGCCGAGAAACTTCAGGACGTCATGGACGCGGAAGACCTCATCAAGGGATCTCATGATCACAAGGCCGTCATCCAGGTTTTCAACAGTTTTCCTAAAGACGAACTCTTCTCGGTTCCGGTCGAGGACCTTCGCAAGACCATCCACGGTTTGCTGGCAACCGAGCGTAAGGAACAGGTTCGGCTTTTTGTCCGCCCCGATCTCCTGGCGAGGAGTGTTTCGGTGATGGTTGTGTTGCCGCGCGATCGGTTCAACGCACGGCTTCGTAAGGACCTTCAATCTTTGTTCAAAGAGAGGTTTGGAGGTTCGGCTGTCGACTACCAGCTCGCCCTCGGTGAGGCCGGTTCTGCCCGCATTCACTTCACGGTGTGGATCGACGCGGGTCAGGTTCCAGAGGTCTCATATGAAGCGCTCGAGCAGGAGGTTGTTGACCTCTCGCGTACGTGGGATGACCGGCTGTCTGCAACGCTGCAATCTGTTCACGGCGTCGGGCCGGAACTGGTTGAGCGGTGGGCCGGGGCCTTGCCTGATTACTACAAGTCGTCCACCAGTCTGCTCGTTGCATCTGGAGATCTCCTCCGCCTGGAGTCGATGGTCGAGGCCGATACCAAGCTGGCCGTTGGCATCCAGAACGACGATCAGGAGGAAGCGCTCACCAGACTCGCGGTATACGGTCGGGACGCCCGGATGGAACTCTCAACGATTCTGCCGGTCCTCGAAGCACTGGGCTTGCGAATAATCGAGGAGAAGAAGACGAAGGTCAAGGAGAAGAGTGGACCGATCTTCATTCACGATTTCGGTGTCTTGAATCGAGATGGGAGCCCGCTCGACGTCGAAGGCTCGGGGCCCAGGATTGTCGACCTCGTGCTTGCCGTGCTGAAGGGTGAGGCCGAGTCAGACTCTCTCGACCGGTTGGTTGTCGGTTCAAATCTGAACCATTGGCAAGTGGGCATTCTTCGTGCCTATCGAACGTATTGGAGTCGTGTTGTTCCGGGGTTCACGATCCGCTACGTGAATGACACCTTCGCCGCCCACCCCAATACCGCCCAGCGCTTGGTTCAACTCTTCGAGACGCGATTCAATCCGAATGGTGGGGAACCCGAGACGCAGGCCATCGAGGATGAGATTTTGGAAGGCCTTGATCGCATCACCTCCCTTGACGAAGACCGGATTCTTCGCAGCTTCTATCAGCTCATCATGGCAACAGTGCGGACCAGCGCCTATCGACCCGATGCGGGGAGCCTGTCGTTCAAGTTCCACTCCACGCTCGTTCCAGGGATGCCTCAGCCCGTACCGCTCTATGAGATATTTGTGTACGCCAAGGACGTCGAGGGAGTTCATCTCCGCGGCGGCATGGTGGCGAGGGGTGGATTGCGCTGGTCTACCCGTCGGGAGGATTACCGCGCTGAGGTGCTTGGTCTGATGAAGGCCCAGATGACGAAGAACACGGTGATTGTTCCAACCGGCGCCAAAGGCGGTTTCGTTCTCAGAGCAATTCCCGACGATGGCGCCGATCTTCGCGATGTCGTGAAATCCGGATACATCACGTTTGTGAAGGGGCTTCTGGATCTCACCGACAATCTCGTCGATGGCAAGATTGTGCCTCCTCCGAATGTTCGTAGGCACGATGGCGACGATCCCTACTTCGTCGTTGCAGCCGACAAAGGCACCGCTGCGATGTCTGACACCGCCAATGCGATTGCGGCCGAATACGGCTTCTGGCTCGGTGATGCCTTTGCCTCCGGCGGCTCGGCAGGATATGACCACAAAGCTCTGGCCATCACGGCAAGGGGAGCCTGGGAATCTGTGAAGCGACATTTTGCAGATCTTGGAACGGATGCGACCAGACAGGTCATCTCGGTGGCTGGTGTCGGTGATATGTCCGGTGACGTGTTCGGAAACGGGCTGTTGCAGTCCCAGAACTTCAAGCTCATCGCAGCCTTCGATCATCGCGACATCTTTCTTGATCCCGATCCTCATCCTCATCTCAGCTACGAAGAACGGCGTCGGCTGTTCGAACTGCCGAGGTCGAGTTGGCAGGACTACGACCGTTCCCTCATCTCCGAAGGTGGAGGTGTCTACAGTCGCAAAGCCAAAAGAGTCGAACTCTCACCCCAGATACGCGAAGCTCTCAAGATTGAGGCCGAAGCTTTGACCCCGGATGAGCTCATCCGGGCTGTGCTCGTCGCTCCGGTCGATCTCCTCTGGAATGGCGGGATCGGTACCTATGTCAAAGCTTCGACTGAGACTCATGCCGAATGCGACGACCGTACCAATGATGCCGTGCGGGTTGATGGCGCGGATCTGCGGTGCTGGGTCGTCGGCGAAGGTGGCAACCTTGGATTCACCCAGGCGGGACGAATCGAATTTGCCCGCAAGGGTGGCGCAATCAACACCGACTTCATTGACAACTCGGGAGGTGTTGATTGTTCAGACCGTGAGGTCAACCTGAAGATTCTTCTCAGCCTCGCCATCGAACGAGGTGAGCTTGCGGCCGACGAACGGACTGATTTGATTGAGAAGATGACCGAGGGCGTGGTGCAGAGAGTTCTGTATGACAACTTCGAGCAGGCCCAGATTCTGTCACAGGAGGTCGCAACGTCGGCGGGTCATCTCGAGGCTTACGAAGACCTGATGAAGACACTCGAACGGCACGAATTGCTCAGCCGCAAGTTGGAAGGTCTGCCGGACCTCGACGAACTCGAAGATCGTAGCCGCGACGGTGAGGGCCTGTATCGACCCGAATTGGCGGTGCTCCTGGC
>JABDOU010000115.1 GCA_013043085.1 Acidimicrobiia bacterium | reverse complement strand
GTACGAACCCCCGTCCGAAGTCCGCCTTCAATCCCGCGAGGAACTACGCAACTGGTGGCGAGAAACGAACGATCGCGATATCTGAATCTCCCCATGTCGAGCGCGCCGGCGAAGCTGGAATCATCGGAACGTCATGGCTTTAGGAGGACCTTGCCGGTGGCTTTGGCGAGGGCGGACGGGAGGCGTTCCATGGCTTCATCGAGTGGGATCACTTCGGCAATCGAAGTTGACCAGCGCCCATCTGCGAAACGGGCTTGCACAGCCCGATAGGTATTGATTTGCATCGGAAGCGGGGTCGAGCGAATCCACTCGGTGAGCCAGAACCCTTCGATCTGTTTCCCACGAAAGATCATCTGTCCTGGATCGCTGAGCTTCGGAACATCTGTCGACAACTTGCCATAGATGACCCAGCGCGATCGCGACGGCATGGTGTCGTGGATCCGGGTCGATACATCGTCGACCACAGCGTCAAAGAAGGTTCGGGGTTCCTCGGCACTGATGACGTTCGCCAGGCGATCATCAAAGTCTTTATCTGTGAGATTGAGAACGTGAGCGGCGCCAAGGCCCATGAGCGGACCTATCTGCTCGTCCCGCCGGACTATCGCAATCGGCCTCATGCCCGAGTCGCGGCCGAGGGCAATCATGAATTTCGAAAGCTGGCTTGCTCCGGCGGTGAGAACGAACGAACTCGACTTGGTCTTCTTTGCAATCGCGTGCATTGCCGCAGCTGTGACCGGATTGACGATGAGACCGGCTGCATCTTCGTCCTTCACCTCATCGCGGAGCGGAATGCAAAATTTGGCATCGGTGATGGCATAATCGGCCCAGCTTCCCGATCCGCCGGGAGCGGTGACAAATGACACTCTCCGTCCGTCGAGCGCCTTGCCATAGAGGCCGCTGCCCACGGCGATGACATCTCCTACGCCCTCGAACCCTCCTGCAATCCCCTTCACACGTGGTTGCCCATATGCGCCTTTGAGATAGACACGGTCGGATGGGTTGATCGCCGCCATCCGAACCTTGATGAGCACCTGGCCGCTCTGCAGCTCGGGGATCGCCATGCCGGCAGGCCGCAGGTACGGCTCCATCGAGTCGAAATCCATGGAAAAATCCGAGAAATCATGGCCCTCGTTCGTAACGATCAATCCGAATAGTGCTTCGGGTATCGACATCTTCAACTCCAGTCCAGGATCACTTTGCCGCTCTCGCCCGAGCCGGCAATTTCGAATGCTTCCTCAAATCGTTCTGCTGGAAACTCATGTGTGATCACCGGCGAGACATCCAACCCGGTCTGCAACATAGCAATCATTTTGTACCACGTCTCGAAAAGCTTGCGACCGTAGATGCCTTTCAAGGTCAGGCCCTTGAAGATGATGTCGTTCCAGTCGATCGGATGGTCTTTGGTCGGGATCCCGAGTAGGGCGATGTAGCTGCCGTTGTTCATCACATCGAGCATCTGGCTGAGAGCAGCGCCCGCACCCGAGATCTCGAGCCCTACATCGAAACCTTCCTTCATACCAAGGTCAGCCATTACGTCTCGAAGATCGGAACTCCGAGTGTCGACGGCGCGATCAACTCCCATTTTTCGGACGATGTCGAGCCGGTAAGGATTGATGTCGGTCGCAACGATGAAACGAGCCCCGACGTGGCGAGCAATGGCGACGACCATCATTCCAATCGGACCGGCGCCTGTGACGAGCACGTCCTCACCGACCAGGTCATACTCGAGAGCGGTGTGGACGGCATTTCCCAGCGGGTCAAGCAGTGTGGCTATGGAGTCGGAGATACCGTCGGGCACCGGATACGCGTTCGCTCCCGGGATCGCCACGAACTCTGCGAACGCTCCCGGCCGATTCACGCCAACCCCGACCGTGTTGATACAAAAGTGTCTGCGTCCCGCCCGGCAGTTGCGACACACCCCGCACGTGATGTGCCCTTCGCCGGTCACGCGCTGGCCGATCTCGATCCGCTCGACTTCAGAACCGACCTCAACGACCGTTCCCGTGAATTCATGTCCGATCGCCATCGGGACAGCGATCGTCTCCTGTGCCCATTCGTCCCAGGAGGCAATATGAAGATCGGTTCCGCAGATCGAACTCTTTGTCACCTGGATGAGCACATCGTTTGGGCCAACGGCCGGTCGGTCGATGTCTTCGAGCCACAAGCCCGGTTCCGAACGTGATTTGACGATCGCCCTCATGACGAGACGACCCCGAGTTCGCGTCCAACCCTCGCAAAAGCATCGATGGCCTTGTCGAGATGGTCGCGGGTATGGCCGGCCGACATCTGGGTACGGATCCGGGCTTGACCGACGGGCACGACGGGGAACGAAAAGCCGATCACGTAAATCCCCTCCTCCAGAAGCCGGTCTGCCACCTGCCCTGCCAGCCTGGCATCGCCCAGCATGACCGGGATGATTGGATGGCCGTCACCTGCCAGATCAAAACCGGCCTGCTCCATACCTTCGCGAAAATAATCCGAGTTCGCGCTGAGTCGGGAACGCAGCTCGCCACCACCTCGCAACAACTCGAGAACTCGCAGAGAGGTGGCTGCGATTACCGGTGCAAGTGAATTGGAAAACAGGTAAGGGCGGGATCGCTGCCGGAGCCAAGACACAATCTCACTCCTCCCGGAGGTGTAGCCGCCAGATGCCCCACCAAGAGCTTTACCGAGCGTCCCGGTCAGAATGTCAACCCGATCGGTTACGCCCCAATGGTCGGGCGTCCCCCCGCCCCGGTTTCCCAGAAATCCAACCGCATGAGAATCGTCGACCACGACGACGGCGCCGTGCTCGTCGGCGAGGTCACATATGGCCGGGAGGTTGGCGACGATGCCATCCATGGAGAAGACTCCATCGGTCACGATCATCTTGAACCGGGCGTCGCCGGCAGCTGAAAGCTGGCGCGCAAGATCATCCATGTCGTTGTTGGCATATCGATATCGTCCGGCCTTGCACAAACGAACCCCGTCGATGATCGACGCGTGATTGAGGGCGTCTGAGATGATCGCATCCTCTTCGCCGAGCAATGTTTCGAACAGGCCAGTATTGGCATCGAAGCAGGAGGAGTAGAGGATGGTGTCTTCGGTCCGCAAGAACTCGCTGATCGCAGCTTCGAGTTCGCGGTGGACTGTCTGGGTACCACAAATGAAGCGCACGGATGCCATTCCGTAGCCGTACCGGTCAACTGCAGCCCGTGCTGCTTCCACGAGCTCGGGATGATTGGCGAGGCCGAGGTAATTGTTGGCACAGAGATTGATGACCTCTCGCCCATCCTCCAGTTCGATGACGGCATCCTGGGGAGATGCGATCGGTCGTTCGGCCTTGAACAGTCCCGTCTCACGCAGCTGAGACGTTTCCGCAGCCAGATGTTCGAACAAATCCACCAAACGATTCTACGAGCAGCCACTCTTCGCCATTCAAGAAAATGGTCTCGACATTCAAGAAACCTCCGAGGTCGACGATGAAAAACTGACAGACAGGAGAATTATGGAACTGGCACTCGAACCATTCAGGAAGTACGCAGACTTCAGTGGACGCGCGCGGAGACGGGAATTCTGGGGATTCCAGCTGGTCCTGATGGCGGGCTACCTGGTGACCTTCATGCTCATGATGATCGAATCACTTGCGATCATCGGCCTCGTTCTCATGCTGTTCTTCGGACTCGGCATCATCGTGCCGTCGCTGGCTGTGACGGTGCGCAGGCTCCACGACGTCGACAAGAGCGGATGGTGGTATTTCATCGGACTGCTTCCGATTGTCGGCCTGGTGCTTCTCGTGTTCATGGTCCTTCCCGGCACACCGGGCCCCAATCAATTCGGACCGGATCCGAAGGGATCCTCACTTGTAGGCAACGAGGTATTTGCTTAGAGGTTTACGCCGAAGCGTGCGATAATCCCTGTCTGCACCAACGCAAACAGGAAGATTCATGGCGACAAGTCACTACTGCAACGGTTCATGGCGAGACGGACCGGTTTCTGCATGCAACAAACACAAGAAGCTGAGCTCCAAGCAGGCGACAGTCCATCGGGGCGCCGGGAGCCCTGGGGGTTTTTCCGGAAAAGCGCCCAAGTCAGAGTCTGACTCTGGCGGCGGCTCCAGCTCCTCCAAGGATGGATCATCGGCCTCCGGCGCCAGCTCGAGTTCTTCCAAATCATCCAGTCCATCTGGAGGATCCAGCAGCAGCGACTAGTCGCCTTTCGTAGGCTGGGCACGACGAACACCTTGGAGAGGAGTCTGCGTGGCTGATATGACCGGACAGGTCGCGGTTGTAACCGGAGGCGCACGGGGCATCGGCCTCGCCATCAGCCAACGTTTCATCGAACGCGGGATGCACGTCGCCGTCGGTTACTCGCGCGATAGCCAGGCGGTCGAACGACTCCAGGCCGAACACCCGGAGGTGAGAATCACCGCCCATCAGGGGAACATCGGCAATCCTGACGATTGTGCACGGGTCATCGAAGAAGTCCTCGCAGCCCATGATCACATCGACGTGCTCGTCAACAATGCCGGAGTAACGGTCGACAAGACTGCTCGGCGGATGACGGCTGATGAATGGAAGCACGTCGTCGACATCAATCTCAATGGTGCCTTCTACATGTCCAGTGGCGCTGTACAAGGAATGCTCGAGCGCGGATCAGGTCGCATCATCAACATCAGTTCGGTGATCGGCGAAAAAGGCAACATCGGTCAGGCGAACTACGCCTCGGCGAAAGCCGGCCTGTTCGGCCTCACGAAGTCACTCGCACTGGAAACGGCTCGCAAGGGCATTACGGTCAACGCGGTGGCGCCCGGCTTCATCGAAACCGAGATGGTCAAGGCCGTGCCGGCCGAGATCCTCGAAGGCATCGTCGGCCAGATTCCGCTCGGTCGCCTCGGCTCTCCGGAGGAGGTTGCCAGGGTGGTCGAGTTCCTGGCCGATCCCGAATCGGGCTACATCACGGGTGCGATCTACTCCATCAACGGCGGGCTGTACATGTGAGCGAAGATCCACTCTCAGACGATGCCGGCGTAGCAGCCTCGGCCGCCGGTGCGCTGGCACCTGAGGGCGGACTCATGGGCGGGCTCGATCCGATCAACCTATTGAGCACGATGGCGAAAGCCGCTGTCGCGGCTGCAGCTAGACCGTTTGACACAGCGGCGGCGGGGATGCGATTGGGAGTCAACCTGTCTGCGGCCGCATTCAAGTCTGCTGCGTTGATAGCGGGGGTGGAGTCCAACCCGATTGTCCAACCCGACCCGAAGGATCGTCGATTCTCCGACCCAACCTGGACGCAGAATCCGCTCTACTTTTGGTACTTACAGCGACACCACGTTCGCCAGGAATTCGTGCGCGAACTCGTCGAGATCGCCGACCTCGACGGATCAGATGCCGCCAAGCTCGAGTTCCTGGGGGAATTGCTCATCAGCGGATCAGCACCCACCAACTTTTTATGGAGCAATCCGATGGCGCTCAAGAAGGCGTTCGAAACCGGCGGTCGCAGCCTTGCGCGCGGTCTGAGGAACTTCATCGACGATGCTCTCAACAACGGCGGCTGGCCGAAACAAGTTGACACCTCGCCGTTTACGGTTGGAGAGAACCTGGCCGCTACCCCGGGTGAGGTCGTGTTCCGCAACGAGCTCATGGAGCTCATTCAGTACGAGCCGCAAACCGATGAGGTTCACGCCGCGCCCATCCTGTGCTCGCCACCCTGGATCAACAAGTACTACGTGATGGACCTGGCGCCGGATCGCAGCTTCATCGAATGGGCGGTCCAGCACGGGCACACGGTATTCGCGATCAGCTATCGCAACCCCGACGCCTCGATGAGCGAAACCACGCTCGAGGACTATCTCGTAAACGGACCTCGGATCGCGCTCGATGTCATCAAGGACATCACCGGCGCTCCCAAGGTGAACCTGGTTGCCTTATGCCTCGGAGGCACGCTCGCCATGATGTTGATGTCGTTCCTGGCCGCGATCGACGATGATTCGATAGGGTCCGTGACCCTCCTGAACACACTCGTTGATTTTGGTGCCCCCGGCCAACTCGGGGCGTTCACAGACGCCACAACGATCGAACGGCTTGAGCAGCGTCTACAGAAAGAGGGCGTGCTTTCGGCCGATGACATGCGCCGAACCTTCGACCTGCTCCGTCCGGACGATCTGGTGTTCAACTACGTTGCAAGCAACTGGCTGATGGGCCAGGACCCTCCTGCCTTCGACATCCTCGCCTGGAATGAGGACAGCACGAACATGCCGTCGGCGATGCATTCGTTCTATTTGCGCTCGTGTTATCTGGAGAACAGGCTCGCTTCCAACGAGTTGCGATTGTCTGGGCAGCACCTCGATCTCTCCAGAATCGAGGCAGACACCTTCATTGTCGGCGCCGTAAACGATCACATCGTTCCGTGGCGAACGTCGTACCGCACCACCCAGTTGCTCCCGAAGGCCGACGTGACCTACGTTCTGAGTTCGGCCGGCCACATCGCAGGGATTGTTAACCCACCCGGCCCCAAGGCGAGCTACCGGACCGCGAGCGGGAACCCCGCCGACCCGGAGGTCTGGCTGGCAGACACGACAGAAGAAGCCAGTTCCTGGTGGGAGTTGTGGGCCGAATGGGCCTCGGAGCGCGGTGGAGCCTTGACCACGCCACCGTCGATGGGCAATGAGAGGTACCCACCGCTGGAGCCTGCGCCGGGCTCCTACGTGCACGGCTGAGAGTAAGGCACGGACAGGTTTCAGCTAGTACGGTGGAGCCATGAGGAAAACAGTTGCACACCTCCTGGACGGCAAGGGTACCGACGTCTGGGCCGTCGATGTCGATGCCACCGTGTACGAGGCACTGCAGATGATGGCCGAAAAGAACCTGGGTGCGCTCATCGTTCTGAAAAACGGAGAGCTGGCGGGCATCATGTCCGAACGTGACTACGCCCGCAAAGTGATTCTGCTCGACCGAATATCACGCGAAACCCGTGTCGCCGAGATCATGACCGCCGACGTCATCACGGTATCTCCGCTTCAGTCCGTCAATGACTGCATGGAATTGATGACCGAGCACCGTATTCGCCATTTACCGGTCGTCGAAGACGGAAAACTCACGGGCGTTGTTTCGATTGGGGACGTCGTCAAAGGCGTCATAGCCCAGCAGGAGGCGCTCATCATTCAGCTCGAGCAGTACATCACCAGCTAGCTCCACGTCAACGCGACGACTACGGGCAGCTGAACGCGAGAGCGTCGCGATCGCCGATATAGTCGAGGAGCTTCTCGCTGTTCGCCGGTGGGTTGTCACCCGTGAGCGCATCGATGACCGAACAGATCGAACCGTTTCGATCGAGCTGTTCGATGTTCAAGCCCGGTGAAATCAGAAACTGCCAGGCATCGGTGTCTACCGAACATGTGGCGTCGTCATAAACCTGGATCGTGCCCGAGGCGTTGTGGCCTGCCTCGTCCGTCCACCGGTACATCAGAAGACCATCTTCAAGCGATATGCCGAAATCGTCCACGCC
>JABDOU010000110.1 GCA_013043085.1 Acidimicrobiia bacterium | reverse complement strand
GCGAACCGTCAAAAGTGCGTTGCCAACAGGTACCCCGGTCTCGAGCATGACGTGCTGCAGGCCGCGTGATGCCTCGGCTGCGATGAACTGATAGTGGTCGGTCTCGCCTTCGATCACTGCACCGATCGCCACCACTCCATCCACGCCATCGAGCGCCAGGGCCCTGGCGGCGAGCGGAAGCTCCCACGCTCCCGGAACTCGCACAACGGTCACTTCCCCCACATCAAACAGAGCCGCTTCGGCAGCCGACAGCAGACCTGCCGTAATGACTTCGTTGAAGGCTGCGACCGCAATACCGATCCGCAAATCGGATGCCGATGTCAAAGCGAGTGTCCCATTTTTGTGGCTTTGGTGTTGAGATACTCGCGATTCGTCTCGTTGGTCGGCGCAATGAGTGCAACCGTATCCGTGACCTTGATACCCGCGAGCTCGAGACCCGCCCTCTTTTGGGGGTTGTTCGAGAGCAGCCGAACCGACTTGACATCCAGGTCGTTCAGGATGTGGGCAGCAGCCTCAAATCTTCTGGCGTCGGCAGGAAACCCCAGATTGAGATTGGCTTCGACTGTGTCCTCGCCGCCTTCATCCTGACGTTGATACGCGGCCAGCTTATTGAGCAACCCGATACCTCTTCCTTCGTGACCATCCATGTAGATCACCGCTCCTGATCCCGACGATGCGATCTGATCCATCGCCGCATCGAGTTGCCAACGACAATCGCATCGGGTTGAGTTGAACACGTCGCCAGTGCGGCATTCGCTATGAACCCGCACCAGCATTCCGTCTGCCGGCTCACCGCTGATGAGTGCCACGTGTTCTGCCCCGGTTATCTGGTCGAGATAACCGAAAACCGTGAAGTCGCCGTGAACCGTCGGCAGAGACGCCTTCGCCCGCCGTGTAACGGTGTTCTCTGTCTGGAGTCGATAGGTGATGAGGTCCTCGATCGAAATCATCTTTATGCCGTGTTCCTGGCTGAAACGCTCGAGATCGTCTCCCCTCGACATCGTTCCGTCGTCGTTGACCAATTCGCAAAGTATCGCTGATGGATACAGACTGGCAAGGACGGCCAGATCGACACCGGCTTCTGTGTGACCGGGTCGACGTAGTACGCCACCGCTCGTATATCGGAGCGGGAACACGTGGCCCGGCCGAGCAAGGTCGACTGGTCGGGTTCCAGGATCGATCAGGCTGAGAATTGTGTTTGCCCGATCTTCGGCCGAGATCCCGGTCGTCGTTCCGGGCACATGATCGACCGAGACCGTGAACTGGGTGTGGTGAACGTCTCCTGCGGCCGGGACCATGAGGGGAAGCTCAAGCGCATCGAGCTGCTCGCCCAACATGGGCTGACAGATCAGGCCTGACGTGTACCGAACCATGAACGCCACCGCCTCCGGCGTCACCTTCTCGGCTGCCATGATCAGATCAGCTTCGTTTTCGCGATCGGCCGCATCCACCACGAGCAAGAACTCTCCGTTCCTGAACGCTTCGATGCCCTCTTCAATACTGACGAGGTTCATCCTCGTCTCCTTTCGTCAACCAATCGTTCTACATATTTGGCCAGGACATCTGTCTCTAGATTCACGACCCGACCAACCTCCAGTTCTCCAAACGTCGTTACGTCCATCGTGTGCGGTATGAGGGCCACAGAGAAACCTGCGTCGTCCACCCCGGCCACCGTGAGACTCGCTCCATCAAGCGTCACTGAGCCCTTCTCCACCACGTACCGCATGAGGTGACCCGGCGCGTCGAACCAGACATGCAGGCCGTCGCCTTCGGACACGACAGTCCTCACCATCACGGTCCCATCGACGTGACCCTGCACGATGTGGCCATCAAAACGCCCCGTAGCCGGCATTGCACGTTCGAGATTCACTCGCGATCCCGAGACCAGACTGCCGAGGCTGGTTCGCGTGAGGCTCTCGTTCACCACGTCGAACGCAGCCACTCCGTCGTTCTGATCGACCACCGTGAGGCACGTTCCGTTCACTGCCAGGGAATCGCCGATCGACATCTCATCGGTCACCGGATGACGGACCACGATTCGAGCACCGGCCTCTGAAACAACAACCTCAACGACATCTGCCACCGCTTCCACGATCCCGGTGAACATCAGATCACGCTCCCCTTCACCATGAGATCTTTTCCGACCAGGCTGGCCCCTGAAATATGGACATCGCGCGCCTCCGAGAGAGAACCGAACACACCGGCCAACATGGGCTTACCTACTCCCCCTGCGATCCGTCCTGCAAGGAACACAACGACATCGTCAACCAGGCCTGCCTTCCAGATCGCGGCGGCCAACGTCGGCCCGCCTTCTACCATCACGTTGAGGTACCCGCGCCCACCCAAATCGATCAGCACGTCAGACAAGTCGACTTCGGAGCGACCGTCGCTCGGTGCGTATATCAATGGATCCACCATCGAATGATCTGCAGGCATTGGTCGCGTCCCGGAGATCACCACCGGCCGTGGCTGGGGACCGATAAAGCCTTCGATCCGCACGTCCAGGCGCGGGTTGTCCGCAAGAACCGTGCCCATCCCGACTACCACGGCGTCGCTTTGCGCGCGAAGCCGGTGTGCTGCGAGGCGCGCCTGCTCGCCGGTGATCCACCTGGATTCTCCGCTTGCCGTAGCCGTCTGGCCGTCGAGCGTCGCCGCCAGTTTCAAGAGCACTCGCGGCCGGCCGGTGCGCCGATGGTGGGCGTAGCCGGGATCGATGTCTCCGATGTCCGGTCCGACGACTGCGACCTCTATCCCTGCCTCCTCCAATACTTTGATCCCGCTACCGCTGACGCGATCGTCGGGATCGACCGAGCCGATTGCCACTCGCTTCACGCCGGCCTCGATGAGGGCCTCGGTACAGGGTGGGGTGCGGCCGTGATGCGTGCATGGTTCGAGCGTGACCACGGCGGTGTGAACCGGGCCCTTCGCAGAATCGAGAGCGATTCGCTCGGCGTGGGCCTCACCGGCTTTTTCGTGGAACCCCTCGCCAACAACGGTGCCGTCGGCATCGAGCAGAACGCATCCGACCCGGGGGTTGGGATGGGGACGCGCCGCCATGGCGAGCATCACCGCCCTGTCCATGGCCTGTTCCTCGTTCATCTCGCACTCCTGATAGCGGATCCTCGATCAGGAAATGGGAACGACACGAACAGGCCGATGCCGCCCCGAGGGATCTAGCTCCATCGGCGCAGTCGCCGACGGCCCGATGCACGCCGGAGGCGTTCGACCGCAAGTGTCCACTTCTCCCATCCGGACTTTCACCGTCGGCTCTGGAGTTGCACCAGATCAGTCCCTGGGAACCCTGCGGTTCGTGAGGAGTCGCGGGCTTGCGTGCGTGCCGACTATTGCCGGAACCAGCATCACCGCCGGTAGGGAATTTCACCCTGCCCTGAAGTAGGACACGACCCATGTTAGAGGCAAAACCCGGTTCCCGAAATTGGCTGATCTGGTCATCGGCGACTGAGCCCATACGAGCTCGGTGGAAGCCGGCGAGATTGGATCCAAGGAGTTCGAGGCCCCATCTGGCGCGCTTGCAGGCCGCTGGACAAGCCCGAACGGCTCACGGAAGGGCTCGCCTGACCCGGTAGCCTCGCCGCATGAACCTCGTCCGCCGTCTGTGGCGACGCTTGATGGAGATCGGCGCCTACGAGGGCGAGCCGAACGAGCAAGCCGGTAAGCGCCGGATCGTCATCGGCTACATGTTCTTCGGCCAGTTGCGCTGGCTCTTTTCCCTCGACAGTTTCAGCCAAGGCACGACGGTTGTGGGCTGGACCGATGTGGCGGCGGCGTCGATCAGCCTCCTCTCGCTGTTCGTGTTACGAGTGCGGCCCAGCTGGTTCACGGCGATCATGAACCTGCTGCTGTTCACCCAAATTGCTGAGGTGCTGGTACAGACGGTGGCTCTCGGAGGGATCATTCGCGCCGAAGGCCTGATGTTGTTCGGCATGTTGTCGGTGATCGGGGCCCTCATCGTCTTCAGCGCCCGCGGTGCGTTCTTGTGGTTCCTCGGTTACCTCGTCTCCTTGGTGCTGGCTGTCGTGCTGCCCGAGTACATCGAACCGCTCTACCAAGTGGAAGGATCGGCTGCCGGGATTGCCTTCGTCGCCGCCAGCGTCGCAGCCTTCCTCTTCTTCGGAATGGCCTACTTCGTGCGGCAGCGGGATCGGTTTCAGCAGGAGTCTGACGACTTGTTGCACAATATCCTGCCGGATGAGATTGCCACCCGGTTGAAGACGGACACGTCGATGATCGCCGACGACTTCCCCCAAGCCTCCGTCCTGTTTGCGGACGTGGTCGGGTTCACCCCTATGTCAACCACCATGACCCCACCAGAGCTAGTCGGGCTCCTCAACGACGTGTTCTCGAAGTTTGACGAGTTCGTCGAGGAACTCGGGTTAGAGAAGATCAAGACCATCGGCGACGAGTACATGGTGGCCGCCGGAGTACCCGTCCCCCGCGACGACCACGCCGAAGCCATCGCCGAACTGGCGTTGCGGATCCGGGATCACATGGCGGAGACCACCTTCAACGGTCACCGGCTCGAGATGCGGATCGGGATCCACTCCGGGCCCGTTGTTGCTGGGATCATCGGCACCCACAAATTCGCCTACGACTTGTGGGGAGACACCGTCAACACCGCATCGAGGATGGAATCCGGCGGTATTCCCGGAGCCATCCAAGCCACCCCCACCACTCATGAACTTCTATCAGGCAACGGATACGCCTTCGAACCCAGAGGCACCATCGAAGTCAAAGGCAAAGGCCACATGAACACGTGGCTACTCGTCGGCCGCAACTAAGCGGCAGCAACCGCGGCCACAACGAGGTGTTGATTCAGCTCACCTTGAAAGGTGTGGGAAAGGCACTCCCCGATCGGTCATCCGACCAACCCCGTCATAGTCGTAGGAAGCTGTACCGGCCCCACCGATGGCAGTGAGAATTGGCCAGAGATTTCGCGCTCTCGCGCTTTTAGTGGCTTCCTGTCACACCTGGTGGATACGTTCTGGAAATGGCTAACAGGGATAGTGCGATGGCTCTCGAAGGAGAGGTTCTTAAGGGAGAAGCTCTCGAAGGAGGCATGCCGTGGAGCGTTGATGACCCGGTCGACTCGTTGCGTCGTGGGGTGAAGGGACTGACCGGCGAGGACTATCAGGGTTGGCTGCCGTCGCGTCTGTCTGAGCAAGTGCGTGAACTGGCGACCGTTCGCGAACGGCTCGAGGCTGAATACGTTCGTCTCTTGGCCGAGTGGGATCGCCAGAGGCCTGGGCCGTCGACGGCTCGCTCAGCCCAACCGCCTGGTTGTCTTCTCATACTCCGGTGCTGCGCAACGATGCGAGCCGATCGGTCAAGACGGCGCAGCTGATCAGGGATCGGCACAACACTGCCGAGGCTCTGGCTTCTGAAGCGGTCACTATCACTCAGGTTGCAACCCTGGCACAGGCGCAAGGGCAAGGTCGTGGAGAGTTGTTGGCTCAGCATGAGGACGTGCTGCTCGATGCGGCGCGTGGGCTCGACGAGCAAGACTTCAAGCAGGTTGTCAAACAGTGGATGGCGACGGCCGACGATCACCTCGGGCGTGCTTCCGCTCGCCACATCCACGAAAACCGCTACTTCAATCTGCACACCACCTTCGCCGGAGCCGTTGTCGTCGACGGTTGTCTCGACCCGGCCGCCGGCGCCCAGCTGCAAGCCGCATTGGAGCGGCGCGTCACTCCTGATCCCAAAGATGACCCGGCACCGAGAAGCGCCACTCAGCTCAGGGCCGATGCGCTGATCGAACTCATCGATGACGCCGAATCCGGAGACAACACCTCGAGTAGGTCTCGGGCCCGAGCCAACGTCAATGTCATCGTCGACCTGCCGACGCTCCAGGGCGAACCGTGGACACCGAAGACTCGAGTCGAGCTGGTCGGTATCGGCCCTGTGGCCAGAGAAACAGTCCAGCGGTTGCTGTGTGATTCTTACCTCACCCGCATCATCACCAACGGGCCGTCTCAGGTGTTGGATGTCGGGCGCAGCGCTCGAAACGCAACGGAACCGCAACGAACCGCTTTGATGGTCCGTGACGGCGGGTGCGTGTTCCCCACCTGCACTCGTGACCATCGGTGGACCGACGCTCACCACCTCACGCCCTATTCCGAAGTGGCCAAGACAGATCTGCCCGATCTGGTGCTCTTGTGCAAACGTCACCACACTGCCGTTCACGACGGAGGATGGTTCCTTAATCGAGATCCCGAGACCGGTGAAGTGACCGTGATTTCACCCGATTATGCCCACAGCCGATCTCACCTACTCGGACGGGCGCCACCTTGATGGACTCGTGTACGCCAGCCGAGGCAAAGAACCAAGCGAGATAGGCGCATGCGAGTTTCGGGGTCGCCCGATCAGACCGACCGTCCAGATGAATGGGGCGGCCAGATAGTTCCGGCATGAAGACCTATCAGCCGCCGTCTCTGAACTTCCGCACACGCCTCCGCTCAGGCGGAATGGACGGGCGCCTAGCGGTCGAGATATCTTCTGGCGAACTCGGCAGCCGTCAGCGTCTCGAGGTCTGACTGGATGTTCTCATAAAGGAACGTGCCAGTTCCGGTCACCGGCATTGCCTTCTCGCCCGTGACTTTGTTAAAGATCACCGGGTGGGTATCACCAGGGGTGGGCGCCAGGGCAACGATCGAAGCAATCTTGTGCAGAAGCCGCGAAACGGGTCCGAGGCGTCCTGTTTCGACCATTCGGATCTCATAGGCTTCGATGGCAGGCAGCTCGCTCTTTATCGTCATCAGCGGTACTCCTTTGTCGTCGAATAATCAATGTATCCGGGGGGAACTGAAAGCATCAGGGTCATCCGCCATGATTGCGCGGGAAATGATGGGCCGGGAAACGCAGGCGCGGGACCAAAGATTTGCAAAAATCGGGTCCCGAAGTCAAGGACGAAAGCCAGAAACGAAAAGGCAGGTACGGGCGGCAGGTATGGGCGTCAGGTACGACGGTCGATCTCGTAGACGCTGCCCGCCTGGCGTTTGGCGTGTTCCTTCATCTCTGATGCAATGGCTGATGCTTCCCACTGATTCTGGATCGGGCGATGCTGATTCGTCACAACGCCCAGAGAGATTGATGTCAGCGGAAACGCGTGGCGCTCGCCCCGGCGATCAACTACCTCGATGTAGCCACGCAACACATCGGCCGTGTCATAGAAATCGAGCACGCCTTCGTCGAACGTCCTGATCACGGTTTTACAGAAGTCTTCGACCCGCTCGGGATCGACGAGAGCGATGAAGTCGTCTCCGCCGATGTGTCCAATGAACGGTTCGGCTTCTTCAAGAGCGGCCTGGGCCTCCAGAAGAACGTGGGCGGAGAACTTGATGACGCCGTCGCCCCGCATGAAGCCATAGTGATCATTGAACGCCTTGAAGTTGTCGAGGTCGGCATGCACAAGCGCAAACGGTTTCCCGGAATCGATACGACGCTCGAGTTCTTGTGAAATGCGGAAGTTGCCAGGTAGTCCCGTCAGCGGAGATAAGTCCCGGTTGGCCTGTGCCCTCGCCAGGACGGTTTGAATCCTGGCAACGAGCTCGTCGAATTCGAATGGCTTTGTGACGTAGTCGTCGGCTCCGAGCTGGAGACCCTCGACCCGATCTTGCGGTAGCGCTTTTGCCGTCAGAATGATGACCGAGATATTGGCTGTGGCCGGGTGCGTCCGCATGCGCCGAAGCACCGAGAGTCCGTCCATTCCGGGCATCATGATGTCGAGAATGACGAGATCGGGTGGATTGGCTGTGATGGCAGCGAGAGCTTGCTTGCCATCGTGGGCCGAATCCACTTCATAGCCGTCCAGCTCGAGGTTGACCCTGACGAAATGGACGATATCTGGATCATCATCGGCGACAAAGATCCGCTGACCCATACCTAATTCAATGCCTCTCGTATCGCTTTCGCTGCATCGACGGGGTTTTCTGCCCGAAAAAGGGCAGTGCCGACCACAAAAGCCTCGGCACCGGCTGACCGGGCCAAAGGAGCCGTTGTGGCGGTAATCCCACCGTCGACTTGTACATCGGCACCCAGGTCGTTCGAATCAACCCTTTCTCGCACTTTTTCGATCTTTGGCAGCACAGATTCGAGAAAACTCTGGCCTCCGAAGCCAGGGTGAACTGTCATAACGAGAATATGGTCGCAAAGAGCCATATACGGAGCGATCGCGTCTGCAGGCGTTGGCGGATTGAGGGCGAGCCCGAACCGCAATCCCTGCTCTCTTGCCATGGCTGCGACCTCGGTCGGATCCGGATACACCTCGATGTGTACCGAAACCGCCTCACAGCCTGCGTCAGCGAAATCGGCAAAATACTCATGGGGATTCGTCATCATCAGCTGCGTGTCGAAGTGAAGGTCTGTGAGAGGACGCAGCGATTTGATGACCGGGGCTCCAAACGAGAGATTTGGCACGAAGTGGCCATCCATGACGTCAAGATGAACCCCGTCCACAAACGGCTCTACCCGCTTGATCTCTTCACCCAGCCTGGAGAAATCGGCGGCGAGAGCGGACGCGTAGATCTTGGCAGGCTTCACTGAACTCCATTCGTGGCTTGGCTTTGAAGTGTACGTTCCGTGTACGCAGGGCCCAGTGTGATGGATTCGAGCTCGATTTCGATTGCTCGGCGGCGGCTGGATCCGTTCCGCGACCGCTATGAGATGTGGTTCAATCGGCTTTGTCGAGCGGAATGGATTCCCACGTCACGCCCCGTGCCCACTCGGCGCCTCGCATTCGCCGCTTCCCACCTGGTTGTACCTCGAGGAGCTCGATGGTGCCGTCCGACAAGCCCAGCAATGCCGCTCCCGAACTCACATCGAGCGACCCGGCCGGGACCTGAACAGGAGCCCGGGTTGCTTTCCACACTTTGATCCGTTCGCCCTCGACGTCCATCCAGGCTCCGGGACTCGGGTTGAAAGCCCGAACGTGAGACAGGGCAGTGTCGCGATCGACCCGGTGATCGAGTCTGGCCTCCGGCGTCTCGAGCTTGCCGGCGATCGTCGCATATTCGTCGACCTGATCCATGAGCTGGATCGAGCCGTCCACGTAGTCCTGCAGTTGGCTGGCGAGCAGGGCCGCGCCGACTCCAGCCAGTCTGGCTGTCAACGTTCCGGTCGTCTCCGAGCGAGCGATTTCGGTGCGCCAAGTCGCAAAGACCGGGCCGGTATCTAGACCCGAGTCCAGCTGCATCAAGCTCACGCCGGTGTGCTCATCACCGGCGAGAATCGCTCTGGCTACGGGAGCAGCACCCCGCCAACGTGGGAGCAAGGAAAAGTGCAGATTCACAAAACCCC
>JABDOU010000054.1 GCA_013043085.1 Acidimicrobiia bacterium | reverse complement strand
GAATCGTATCTCCGCCGGCTGCATTGGTGTACCAGTCACCAATATTGAGGCCGGCGTCGCGACCTGTCGTCTGTTGGAAGGCGGTTGACGAGGGAGTAGGGATTTCTACGGCGTTGGCGTCAATCGGGACAAGGGTGGACGCAATTAGCGCGATCAGAACTAGTGCTTGGTTGAACCTTGTCCGCATGGAATATGGATCCTGACGTGTGCTACCCCTGCCTCCATCCACAACCGTTATTCGGCGCCGAAACGTGGTTTCCTTAACGGTTTTGCTGCGGCTAGCGGAACCCGCCAATCGACAGATCCGGGATGCGTTGGCGGCGCTGCAGGTACTGTTGCCGGATGGCAAAGATCCATGGCGGACAAATCATTGCCCGGGCGCTGCGGAATGAAAGCGTAGACACGCTCTTCACACTGACCGGGGGCCACATTGTCCCGATCCTCGATGGTTGCGTATCCGAGGGAATCCGGGTGGTGGACACCCGTCACGAGCAGTCTGCCGGTCATGCAGCCGAGGCATATACGAGACTCACGGGTCGTCTCGGGGTAGCCGCTGTGACTGCCGGGCCCGGAGTGACCGACACGGTGACAGCTCTCGCCACGGCCCTCCAGGCGTCAACCCCGATGCTCGTTCTCGGTGGCCGACATCCGATTAGACAAGAATTGAGAGGTGGTCTGCAGGAGATGGATCATCCGAAGGTCGTTGCCTCTATCACCAACTGGGCTGCGACAGCGTGGGAGACCAATCGCCTGGCGGACTACATTGCGACTGCGTCACGGCATGCCTTCCGCGGGCGCGGAGGACCGGTCTTTCTCGACGTCCCGCTTGATGTTCAGGCCGACGTGGTAGACGAAGACCACATCAACTGGCCCAGCTTCTATCGACCCGACCCGATGGGAGCACCGCTATCCGTTCTCGAAGACATTGCGTCTCGGCTCATGAAGTCGGACAAGGTCGTGGTGTTTGCGGGGAGCGGGGTCCGACCAGCCGGTGCCCGTGTTCTCGTGGAGCTGGCTGATCGCCTACAAGCACCCGTATTCCTGAACGGAGCAGCTCGAGGTGCGCTTCCTCACGACCATCCGATGTTGGGGAACCGAACCCGATCCAAAGCCTTCGGCGCGGCCGATGTTGTTTTGGCGCTCGGCGTGGATTGGGATTTTCGAACCGGCTATGGCGACAAGATCAAGGAGGACGCGACGGTCATTCACGTCGACTCTGACGAGTCCAAGATCGGCTGGAATCGATCGGCCGAAGTGGGAGTGACCGCCGATCCGATCCGGGTCGTGGAAGACCTCCTTCACCACCTTCCGGAGGGGAGACCGGCCGGCCAGTTTGCCAGGGATTTACTCGAGGCCGAGGCCGATCTCAGGATGGCTGCTGCACAAGAATCGGAAACCGAGTCTGAACTCGTTCAACCGCAAGCGTTTGGACGCGAAGTTGCTGAGTTCTTCGGTCCAGATGCGATCGTTGCGGTCGATGGGGGCGACATCGTTTCGACGACCGCCCGCTGGCTGCAGGTATCGCACCCGGGGCATGTGCTCGACCCTGGCCCCTTCGGCTCTCTCGGCACCGGCCCCGGCTACGCGCTGGCGGCCAAGACAGTTCATCCCGATGCCCGGGTGGGGATCGTATTCGGCGATGGTGGATATGGTTTCAATGGTATGGAGTTCGACACTTTTGTTCGTCATGGGCTGCCGATAATCGGCATCGTGGGCAACAACGGTGTCTGGAACAACATCAAAACGTTCCACCGCTCCTTCTACCCGGACCGTCTGGTGGCAACCGACCTCGGGCGTCGCCCCTATCACCTGATTGTCGAAGCCATGGGAGGGTACGGAGAGCTGGTTGTGCAGGCGTCCGAGATTCGACCTGCCCTGGAACGAGCCGAAGCGAGTGGACTTCCGGCGCTGATCAACGTGCATATCGAAGAGTCGATTCGCCTGTCATCCAATTACTCGCAGTGATTTCGGATTCGATCCATGGCGGTTGATGCCTCCAGCGTGTTGCTGCTCAAGGACTACGCATCCCAGGTCGCGGTGTTCATGCTCGAGCGCCACATCGATTCGGATTTCGTCGGCGGAGCATATGTGTTTCCGGGCGGCAAAGTCGATGAGTCAGACGCCGCCGTCGATCGCTGGATCGGTATCTCTCCGGATGTCGAGGCAGACCGATTCGGATGCTCTGCAGAGATCGCTCTGGCTTTGCACGTGGCAGCCGTCCGTGAAACGTTTGAAGAGGCGGGTGTGTTGCTTGCGACCCGAGCCGGTGAGCCGGTGGAACCCGAGTTCCTACAAAGCCGATCGAGCCGGGAGGTTCGTATCCGAATGGCAAGCCGCACAGAGGCATTCGACTGGCGGCCGTGGCTTGCGGAACACGACCTGGTCTTGACGCTCGATCGGCTTTCATGGTGGTCGTGGTGGGTCACCCCGGAAGGTCTGCCGAAGCGATTCGACACCCGGTTCTTCGTAGCCGAGATGCCGATGGGCCAGATCGCTCAGCATGACGGAATAGAGGCGACTGATGCACGGTGGCTCGTCCCGAATGAGGCCCTCGAGGCAGCCGCCGCCGGTGAGATCGAGATCATCCTCCCAACTCGACGCAATCTTGTTGACATCGGACAATTCCCGTCAGTCGAGATGGTCTTGCGTGAGGCCAGAGGACGAAATCCGAATGCAATCATTCCGAGCATTGTTCCGTTTGAGGGCGGCCTGGCCGTCGATCACCATTCGTTCGAAGGTCCCGAAACCGTTTGATGTAGGATCGGCAAATGGCAAAAACGCAGAAACAGGAGCAAAAGGATTCGAGCCCGGGGGATTTCATCTGGGTGTTGCCGGCCGCTATGGGATTGTCGATTCCGATCATCGCTGTCGCCGACAGCGCCATAGCGATCGTAATTGTCGGTCTCGTTCTCATAACGATCGTGGCAGCCGGTGTTGGTATGGCACTCATGACACATCGCCACCAGCTCCGCATGAAGGAGATTGAGGCGGAATCACGGTTGCGAGAGAAGAGCGCCTCTGAACTCGACATGGCCAATCGAATCCTCGAACAAGATCAGAGGATCCACGACCTCCGATCCGAGCTCAAGGCAACCGGCGGCAGCGGTTCACCGGAACCTACGCGGAGGATCGAGCGGCTTCCCGGGCAACCGATCGAGTGACAGACCTGATCGCAATCAACCGAGTCCGGCAAGTACTTTCGAGAGATCCTCGTGATTCGTGAAGACAGCCTCCGGAATCTCACGTCGCAAAGCATTCACCATCTCGGGTTCGCCTCCGACAAATATCAACGGGAGCGAAGGATTGCGGATCGAGAGCGCTGTATGACGTCCATGGGATGGCATACGGTCGAGTGAGATAACAACTGTCCGGGGATCGCTTTCTTTCACTTTTCGCCACACGGCCGCTCCGTCATCGCATTCGACCTCGACTGCCCAACGGCGCTGAAGCGGCTTGATGAGTTCGGCTGCTTCGATGGCATTCCAGTGAACGAACAAGATCGTGCGCACGTTTCGTGAGGCTAGCGGCAAGAACCGTGTGTTCAAGCCCTCAGTTTTTCAGCGAGGTCGCGGTTGACCGTTCGTAGCAGGGGGGCTATCAGCCTCGGCTCGAGCGAATGCAACGTCTCGAGGTCAGCAAAGGCCCACGAGTGAACGCTGCTGGCGTCGATGACTTCGACGCTTGCCGATGCAGGCTGGCCCGTTACGAAAGCCATCTCACCGATGAATTGATGAGAACCGAGTCTTGCTACTTCTGTCTCATCGACGAGCACGGAAGCCGCGCCTTCTATCAGTAGGAAGAGCCGGGCGACCGGTTGGCCTTCGGTTGTGAGACTGCCCGTGGCGAGTCGCTCCGTTTCGCCAAGACTCCAGAACAGCAGGAAATCACGGTTTGAGACGGAGGGAAACAGGCTGGCACGCACCGATTCGAGCTCGGGAGGCAGGACGACGATTCGACGCTCTCGCAACAATCTGACGATGGCAAAGACGCTGATCACCGTAAAGAGCCCGTTCCAGAAAACGACTGACATGTTTCCGATCAGGGTGCCCCAGATCGAGAAGGCGACGGCGTTGAGAGCAAGCAGGACTCGAAGCCACAGCTCGTTCTTGATCGCCGGTGCGATCACGTACGCCACATAGGCCAGGTTGAGGTAAAGGTCGATCGCTCGCACAAGGTCTCCCGGACCGGTGGCTCCACCTTACGCCCATATATGAGAGACCGGGCGACGCGAGAAAGTGACAGCCGGACGGCTGCCACTTTCTGATCGATTGGTTGTCTCGACTAACGCTTAATTGCTCCGAGGGTCCTCGGTCCAATCGGTGTCCTCACGGATCCGTGCGATCGAACTGCGCTCGAGCTGCCGCACCCGATCGGGCGTGAGCCCAACCTCAGCCGCTACTTCTTTGAGCGGCCAGGGACGACCGTCGGCGAGTCCGTAACGGAGGGTCAGTATTTTCGCCTCACGTTCCGGCAGCTTGTCGATCGAGCCCATCAGCGCGTCGGTTACCTCAGAGACCACAGCAACTTGCTGTGGGTTCTCTGCAGCTGCATCCTGGATGAAGTCACCCAGGAATGCATCTCCGTCTTCGCCTACCGGCGTGTCGAGCGAAACCGTGTCCGAAACCTCGAGAGCCATTTTGACTTTCTCGAGTTCGAGCCCGGTCTCTTCGGCAAGCTCTTCGGCAGTGGGGTCGCGTCCGAGATCAGCCTTCAACGACGCCTGAGTACGTCGGACTGTTCCGACGGTGTCATGCAGGTGAACGGGAATGCGAACCGTTCGCGACTGCTGTGCAATTGCCCTGGTGATCGCTTGACGGATCCACCAGGTTGCATATGTCGAGAATTTGAATCCTTTGCGCCAGTCGAACTTTTCGACGGCCCGAATCAATCCGAGATTGCCTTCCTGTACCAAGTCGAGGAAGTCCAGGCCGTTGGCGTTTGCATACCGGCGGGCATTGGACACCACGAGTCGGAGGTTGGCATTCAAGAATGTATCTTTTGCCCGGTTACCGAGCCGGACCTGTCGCTTGAGTTGCTCGCGTCGCTTCGTCGATACTTTTTGTTTGTCCAGTTGTTTTTGTGCGGCGTCTCCCGCTTCGATAGCCTGAGCCAGCTCGACTTCCTGGTCGGCTGTCAACAGGTCATAGTCTCCGATCGCGGACAAATACTGACTCACCAAATCGGTAGTCAGTCGTCCCCGTTCGTCGATCACGGGATTTGGACGCACCGCTCGTGGTGCTGCCATTCTGCCTCCTCTCCAGACTCGCCGATCAATCGACTTGTCTGGAAATTTTCTTTAATGCGGGTTTTCCAATAATTGGCTTGTAGTCGT